>JAGRBM010000571.1 GCA_020434085.1 Chrysiogenia bacterium
CTGCGAAGCCGCGGCTTCGAAACCCGCCATGTGTTTGTGTATTCGAAGGATGAATCCGGCCCCAGCCTAGGCACGCTACTCACGCCCGGGGTTCCCTCCCACGCATTGACCGAAGTGCGTACCGCACGCGGCTGGCTGGTGGTCGACAGCAACGCACGCTGGCTTTCCATCGATGAGTCGGGCGACCCCGTGGCGATCGAGAACTTCGCCGCCGCAAAGTGGGCACCGCACGTGAACGCCACGCGTAATGCGATCTTCGATGCCCCCTTCGGTTTCGTATACGGGCTCTATTCCAGACATGGTCGTTTCTATCCGCCTTTTGTACCTGTGCCCGACATCAACTGGGGCGAGTTCGCCGACAACTTCTGAAAATTGCGCGCCAAAAATACCCAACCATGACTGACGAGTCAGCCCTCGTTTGATCCGCAAGCGTCTGCCGCTAGAATTGCGCGCGCATCGAAGTCCGATGCGGAGGCACCCATGGCAGAGAACCACCCGACCTGCGATGTACTCATTCGCGAAGGAACCATTTTCGACGGCACCGGCACTCCGGGCTTCAAGGGCGACATGGCCATCAAGGACGGCAAGGTCATTGCGAGCGGCCGCGACCTTCCCCACAAGGCGGGCAAGGAAATCGACGCGCGCGGATGCTGGATCACGCCCGGCTTTCTCGACATTCACACGCACTATGACGCAGAGGTCGAAGTGCTTCCGGGTCTCACCGAATCGGTACGTCACGGCGTCACCACCGTCATCATGGGAAACTGCTCGCTCTCTGCCGCCGTCGGCAGCGAAGAGGAAATCATCGACCTGTTCTGCCGCGTCGAGAGCCTGCCGCGCGACCTCATTGAAAAGTGGCTCGTGGGCAACATCAAGTGGAACGGCCCGCGCGAGTATTACGAGCACCTGGACACCCTGCCGCTTGGGCCCAACGTGGCGAGCTTCCTCGGCCACTCCAATGTGCGCATCAAGGCCATGGGCATGGATCGCAGCCTCAAGCAGCCCAAGGCAACGGCCGAAGAAATCGAAAAGATGAAGGCTATTGTGCAGGAAGCCCTCGACGCCGGTTATCTCGGCCTCTCGGTGGACATGCTTCCCTGGCACCGCATGGACGGCGAGGCCTACAAGGGGATCTCGGTTCCCTCCCAGCAAGCCGCCTTCAGCGAATTCCGCGCCATGGCCGACGTGGTGCGCAAGGCCAACCGCGTCCTGCAGGCTACCCCCAACGCACTGATGAAGAGCACGGTTGTGAAGCTCATTGGCCTGAGCGCCGGCCTGCTTCGCAAGCCGCTGCGCACCACCATGGTCGCGGCCATGGACGTGAAGACCGACCGCAAGGTCTGGCGCATGGCAACGACGCTCGCCACCATTGCCAACAAGCTGCTCAACGCGAACTTCCGCTGGCAGGCGCTGGCCGATCCATTCCTCAACTACGCCGACGGCGTGATCACCCCGCTTTTTGAAGAGTTCTCCGTGGGCGTCGACCTGATCAGTGCTACTCCGGAGAAGCGCAAGGAAATGCTGCGCGACCCGGCGATTCGCCGCGCTTTTCGCAAACAGTGGGAAGACAAGAGCCAGCGCGTGTTTCACCGGAACCTCGGAGACATGTGGGTCGTTTCCTCTCCCGATTCCGATCACGTGGGCCTGTCGATCGAAGCGATCGCCAAGGCAAACAACAAGGAACCCCTCGAGTGTTTCCTGGATCTGCTGGCGGAATACGACACGGATTTCCGCTGGAAGACCGTCGTCACCAACGATCGCGACCTCCCCCGCCGCAGCCTGCTGGCCCACCCGACCACGCTGCCGGGCTTCAATGACTCGGGCGCGCACAACCGCAACATGGCCTTCCATGACGGCGCGCTGAAGATGCTCCAGCAGGTCTACCTCAACCCCGGCACCATGCCCATCGAGCGCGCGGTACATCGCCTGAGTGGCGAGACGGCCCAGTGGCTGGGCATCGACACCGGTCGCATTACAGAGGGCTCGGTTGCAGACGTCGTGATTATCGATCCCGACAAGATGCGCACCGGCCTTGGCGATCCGATCGAATACGTCGACCCGGCACTCGACAACCAGATGCGCATGGTCAAGCGCTCCGACGGTGTGGTGCGCGACGTGCTCATCGGCGGCAAAGTGGCCTTTGAGGGCGGCACCTTCGCCGCGGATTTTGGCAAGGAAAAATACGGCCGACTTCTTCGCGCGCGCGACTAGGCGAGTCTGGCGACCGCAAGAAGTGCCTGGCGGAGCTGCCCCGGCGCGTAGGGTTTTTGCAAAAACCAGGCACAGGGATCTGCGTCCACCGCCGCCAGCGCCTGCGCGTCGGCAAAGCCGCTGACCAGCACGACCGGCAACGACTCCCAGCACTTGCGAATTTCGGCCAGGAGCTGCGTGCCCGAAAGCTTCGGCATCGTGAGGTCGAGCACCACCGCTTCGACCTTTCCGCCCAGTTCATTGAGTTTTCCGATGGCAGCCGCCCCGTCGGCGGCCTCCAGAACGCTCAGCCCCATATCTTCGAGCGCACGGACCGCAAATCCCCGCACCGGTTCTTCATCATCAACCACCAGCACGCTGCCCTGCAGCCGGGGCGCGGGAGCGGTACGATCTTCCGGCGCCTCTTCGGCCCGGGCCTCGCCGTAGACGGGGAAAATCACCCGCACCGTGGTGCCGCGGCCCGGCGTACTCTCGATGGCGACGCCGCCCTTGTGCGAGCGCATGATACCCAGGATCGCGGAGAGCCCGAGGCCCCTGCCCTGTTCCTTGGTGCTGAAGAAAGGCTCGAAGATTCGCTGGCGCGTGCGCTCGTCCATGCCGCAGCCGCTGTCCTTTACCTCGAGACAGACGTAATCGCCGGACTCCAGCTCGCTCTCGCCCAGAAATCCCTCGAGTGCCTTCTTGTCCATGTCCAGCACCCGTGTGTGAATATTGACCTCACCGGGTTCCAGGCCGATCGCATCGGCCGCATTGCGCAGCAGGTTCAACACCACCTGGGTGACCTGCGCAACGTCGACGTAGATCATGGGCAATGATTTTTCGAGTTCGAGTTTTGTGACGACGTGCTTGGGCGTGCTCACATCGAGCAGTTCGTCCATTTCCTCGACAATGGTGTTGAGCGAAATGGACTCCATGCTCATGCGGGCGCGGCCGGCATAGGCCAGAAGCTGGCGAATGAGTGCCGCGGCACGGTTCGCTGATGTCGTGATTTTCTGCATGTCCTTTCGGACTTCGGAGTCCTCGGGCAGCTTCATCTCCGCCAGCGAGGCGTAGCCCAAAATGGGAACCAGCAGGTTGTTGAAGTCGTGGGCAATGCCCCCGGTCAGCACTCCGAGGCTCTCGAGTTTCTGCCCCTCGAGTGCGCGACGTTCCATCGCCAGCCGCTCTTCCTCCATCAGGCGGCGCGTCCGAATTTCCTCGCGCAGCAGGGTGTTGGCCGAATGCAGCTCTACCGTGCGTTCTTCAACGCGGTGTTCGAGTTCGTCCTTTTGCCGCTTCAGCGCGTCGGCCAGCACGTTTCGCTGGCTGAGGATTGCAGCCAGAATGAGTGCCGTTGCCGTGATCACCACCATGAAGGCCTGCAGAAATGCCAGCGAGGCATTGAGCGAGTCCAGCGCGAAGGGACCGTATCCTTCGATGGTGCCCTCGATGGCAAGCCAGGAGATTACCAGCACCGCCACCATGCCGCCGCGCTGTCCGAAGCGCAGCACCGACCAGATAAAAAGCGGAAGCAGGGTAAACAGCAGCGGGGACGATTCGATTCCCTGAATTCTGAAGCCGCCGAAGACCACTGCGCTGTCGGCGAGCAACAGGATCACGAGGGCCATGGCCTCAACGACCCGTGCCGGACGAAGCGCCCTGAGCTCCTTCGCACCAAAATCCCGCCAGGCGACTATGGCCGGTGCGAGAATTACTGCGCCTGCAAAATCGCCGGTCCACCACGTTCCCCACAGCATGCCGAACTGCGACCAATCGGCCAGCGAGAAAAGACACAGGCTCAATACGCCGATACTGGCACTGATCGGGATTCCCGCCGCGCCGATGCTGAAACCGGCCCACAGGATGTCGCGCTCGGTCTGCAATGCCTGCCCGCGCGCCACGCGACGCCGAATCAGTTTGATTGAAACTGCGGCTTCCAGTGTGTTACCCGCGGCGATCAGCAGGCTTGGAAAAACAATCCACCACTGCGTTTGATCATTTACAACAAATTCAAAGAAATTTGCGCTGAGCGCGCCCAGAAAAATACCCGGCCAGTAGCGGATCCCGCCCAGGCCCAGCACAGCGATTGCCAGGCCGGTGGGCGGCCAAACCGGGGAGACATTGTGGTGAGTGAATGCGAGGCTCAGGCCTACCCGCGCAGCCAGAAAATAGGCGACAGCCAGCACGATCAAGCGCAGAGCAAACCCATCAGCGCGCGCTTCATCCTGCGCCGTAGCCACCTCGCGCCGTTTTTCGGTTGCCTCGGTACCGACCACCATATCCCTGACTACTGCTGTTCCCCGCCAACAGTATAAAGGGCGCCGGCCTTCATGCCAGCGCCCTGCGGAAAAAGAACAGCATCAAAGGAACAGCGGTCAACGGCTCATGCGGCCACCAGGTGGGGCTCGGCCCAGTAGGACGAGCAGAAATCGTTGCGATCACCCGCAGCGTGGGTGGAGAAGTAGAGCTTCACGCTCTTGCCGCCCCATCTGGACAGATCCACCTCCTCGTTGAACCAGTGACGATCGTCCTCGATTCGCTTGGGGTCGATCGCCTTCTCGAAGAGCTTTTGCCGCCGAAGACCGCTGCGCAGTTCCACGCGGAAAATGACGCCGCTTCCCTTCTCGGGATCCCAGACAGAGGGATCCATCGCAATGCCGAAGCGCAGCCGCGAGCCCTCGCGCAGCTTGAGGCCGTAGCGAAGCTCGCTGAAGGGGTGGCTGCACACGCTCTTGCGCTCGACCGAGTCGATGCGCGGCGCGGTAATGTAGACGTAGTCCTCATTCTGGGTGTTGACGTGGGCCCGTTCAAGGTTGGCCAGGAAGTTGAAGTAACCGCGGTGGGTCTTCTTCTCGGAGATCTCCAGCGCGCTGCGCACGAATTCATCGTGCATCTCGATGAGGCGCTCCTGCGAGATACCCGGGATCTTGAGAAAGGACGCCCGGTCGAAGTAGCTGGCCTTCGTGTAGTGCTCGACCAGGCCCTCGCGCACGCACTCGTCATAGAGGCTCGTGCCCGGAAACGGCGTGAAAATACTGATGATGCTCCGGTTGGGATTGATTTCACGGTTAAAATCGATGGAGCGCTGAATCGACTCTTCGGTCTCGCCGGGAATGCCGATGATGTTGTAGCTGCCCGTCTCGATCCCAAGCGAGTCGGCGTCGCAGAACACGCGGCGAATGTCGTCATTGGAAATGCGCTTGGCCAGGACTTTCCGGCGAATTTCGGGATCGCCCGATTCGACGCCCACGACAATCGAATAGAGCCCCACTTCCTTCATCATCGCAAGGCGTTCGTAGTCAACGGTCTTGACCTGAATCTGAATCTTGAACGGAAGCTTGCAGCGTTTTCCGTATTCCTCGCAGAACTCGGCCAGCCATTCGCGGTTCATCGTGAAGATGTCGTCGATGAAATACATTGACTTGGCGTCATAGGTATCGCGGATGTGGCAGATCTCATCGAGCACGGATTTGGCACTGCGGTAGCGCATGTTGTCGCCAAGGCCCGCCTGGATATCGAGCTTCGCCTCGTTCGAGCAGTAGGCGCAGCGGAACGGGCAGCCGCGCGTGGCCATGACAGAGGCCTCCCCGCAGGTGAGGCTCAGAATGTGGCGGAAGTCGAAGATGTCGTGGTCGCACATGGGAAGGCGATCGAGCTCTTCGAGCAGCGGACGCTGCAGGTTGCGGGCGATCTCCCCGTTTTCCTTGCGCACCCAGAAGTTGGCAATACTGGATCGATCACGCCCTGCCTGCAGGGCGTCCACGTATTCGACGATGGCTTCTTCGCACTCTCCCACAGCAACCGCATGCACCGGGACCGCGTCCATCGTGTCCTGCGGGGCGAGCGTGGGGTGAATGCCGCCGGCGATGACGTGCAGGTCTTTCAGATCCTCGCGCGCCCAGCGGATCGGGTCCATGACATAGGGGAACTGGCCCGAGGTCGTGCTGAGCGCCAGCACCTCGGTGCCGCGACGCTGCAGGTCGGCGATGAACTCCTCGCGGCCCACGGGCTCATTCATGTGGATGAGGTCCGTGGTGTGCCCGGCCTGCTTCAGACACGCCGAGAGTTGGGCAATGCCGTACTGGTAGTGGTGCCATGTCTTGCAGAACATGTCCGGGTAGAGAAATGTCACGTGCATAGCAAAAAACCTCGCGCCCTGACGGCGGCCCTAGGCGGCCGACGACAGTGAAATTGATCCGATCTCGTCCTGCGCCCGCGCCAGCAGATCCTTCTCGGCGTCGGGAATCGCGCTCTGCGAGAGATACGGGTGCGCCCATCCCGACCAGGCCCAGCTTGCGTGCCCGGCGACCGCCTTCGTCACGAAGATCAACTCGACCTCGCCCGTGCCGATGGCGCCCAAGTCCACGTCCACCGGAATCCAGTGGCGATGAGTTTCATTACGCGCCGGTTCGAGCACGGTTTCAAAGACCTTCTTCTTGAGCCGCCACGGGCGCTTCACGTAGACCTCGAAGCGCACGGCGTCGGCGTCCTCACGCTCCCACACCAGCGGGTTGATCGCCGCCGCCGTATGGAGCCAGGTCCCCTCGCGCAGCTCCACCTTGAAGCCGGTAGATGTATCGGGATGCTCGAAGAGCACAAAGCGCCGGTCATCGTCGATGTTGAAGCTCTGGATGGAGACGTTCTTCTTCTGGATGTCGGGAATGCGGGCCTCGATAATCTCCGCCAGGAAATCGTGATGGCCGCGCGCGTTGCGCCGGAAGACATTGGTAGTGATCGCCCGCTCGAATTTCTGCCCCATCTCGACGAGATCCTCGGGAGAGAGCGTGGGCAGGTTGAGCACCGAGTGGAACTTGTGGAGCTCGGCCTCAAAAAAATTCGAGAATGTGCGCTCGGAAATGCGCTCGGCAATGACGGTACCGGGCTTCATCCAGCCGTTCTTTTCCGCCTCGCGGTAGAGCTGGGTCCCAGGAAAGGGATAGAACACCGCGATGTTCGAGAAATCGGGATTGAGCTGGCGATGCAGCTCGATGCTGTCTTCAATGTCGTCGATGGTCTCGCCCGGGAAACCGATCTGGTAGAAGGCCCAGGTCTTGATCCCGTGTTCCTTGACGAGGTTGAAGGCCTCGATGATCCGACGATTCGACATGCGGCGATTGAGAATCTCGCGGCGCACGCGCTCACTGCCCGATTCCACGCCCGCGTGAATCAGGCTGCAGCCCGCATCGGCAAGCATCCTGATGTAGTCGGGCTTTGCCTGCTCGACGCGCATGAGGAAGCTGAATTCAAGATCCACCTCTTCCTTCCAGCGCCGGGCGAATTCCTCGATCCAGCTCCGCTTGGAGATGAACACCTCATCGAAGAACTGGATGTGCTTGAGCTCGTATTTCTCGATGATGTGCAGCGCCTCGGCAATGACCGAGTCCACCGAGCGCTTGCGGTAGATCTCTTTGGGGCCGCCGTAGTTTTCAAAGTACCACTTATTGCAGCAGTAGTGGCAGTCGTACGGGCACCCGCGTCCCGAGAGCATGAGCGCGGCATTCTGGCCGTGGCCATAAACAATCGTGTGGAAGTCGAAGATGTCCCGGTCGGGATAGGGAAGCGAGTCGAGATCGGCGTTGAGCGGGTTCTTGGGGTTCTTGTAGACCTGCCCGTTCTTTCGCACCCACAGGCCGCCGATTCCCTCGGTCGCGCCGCCCGCCTCGAGCGCGGCCAGCAGGTCGAGCGTGGGCTGCTCGCCCTCGCCGATGCAGGCGTAGTCGACGTGCTCGCTCTCCTCGAAGATCGACTCGGGCGCCATCATCGCATGGAAACCGCCGACGACGATGGGGGTGTCCATCGCTTCCTTGATCCACGCAGCGTAGCGCTTGGTCTCGCCCCACATGTTCGTGACAGCAGAGAAGCCGATCACATCTGGAACGAACGCCGCGATCTTCTCAAGGAGATCCTCGCGCTCCATCGGACGCACCATGTGAATGAGATCCACGGCGTGGCCGGCCTGCTTGAGCACGCTGGCCACATAGCCCACTCCGAAGTTGTAGGTCGGATTGTCGAACGCGCCGGGGTAATCGGGGTAGATGAACAGAAATCGCATCACGCCGCCTCCACCACGATCGGGTTGCCGAAATAGGAAGAGCAGTATTCCATGGCGGTGCCGCGGGCGCGGGTCTGGAATGCCAGTTCAATGCGCTTGCCGGCAAAGGCCGAGAGATCGACCTCGCATTCCTGCCAGTCGCGGTGGTCACGGTGCTGCCGCGGGTTGAGCTCGCGGTGGAAGACCTCGGCTTTGCGGAACAGCCCGGAACGCGCCTCGATGCGGAAATCCACGCTGCTGGCGTGACGGTCCCAGTCCTCGGGACTCATGGTGATGGCAAAGCGTAGCTTCGAGCCCGGACGCACGTCGATCTTGTAGGTCAGCTCGCTGTCTGGATGAACGAGCAACGCCATGCGCACGTCGCGGTTCACGCCCAGCAGGAACTTGCCGACAAAGTCCTGGCTGCGGGCCTTGACCCGCGCGCCCTCGAAGTTCTCAAAGAAGTCGAAGTAGGAACCCAGCCGCGAGGCGCGCTTGAGCTCATTCACCTCGCGCGCGGTCTGGATGAATTCGTAATAGAGCTCGGTGAGGCGTTCCTTGCTGATGGTGGGCAGGTCGAGGAAGCCCACATGAGTGAAGTAGCTGTCGTAGTTGGCATCCTCGCGCAGGTAACCGCGCTCCTTGCAGACGTCGTAGAGCTTCGTTCCCGGAAAGGGCGTGAACTTGAACACCAGCGAATTGTCGGGCTTTACGAGCTTCACCATCTCGATGGACTTGCGGATGCTCTGCTCGGTCTCGCCGGGAACGCCCACGATGTTATAGCTGCAGGTCTCGATGCCCATCTCGTCGCAGTAGCGATAGGCGCTGACGATCTCCTCATCAGAGAGATTGCGGTTCATCACCTCGCGGCGGATGTATTCATCGCCGGACTCCATGGCGATGATCGCCTGGTAGCAGCCCGCCTCGGCCATGCGGCGCGCGGTCTCGCGGTCGAAGGTCTGCATCTGTACCTGCACATTGAACGGCAGCCCCACCTTCTCCTTGTATTCCTCAAGGAAAGGGAAGAACCACTTCTTGTTCTCGGTGATGATGTCGTCGGAGAACGAGAGATAGCGAATGCTCGGGTGGCGCTCGCAGGTGGTGACGATTTCATCGATGACGTGCTGCACGCTGCGCTGTCGGATGAAGCGGCCGTTGCCCTGGTACATCCGCATCATGGCTTCGTTCGAACAATAGGTGCAGCGATACGGGCACCCGCGCGAGGTCATCACCTGCAGGTTGCCCGACATCTGGGAGAGCGCCTCGTCGTAGTCGAAGAACTCGCGGTCGGGCGCGGGCAGCTCGTCGAGCGGGCTGATGAGCTCGCGCTCGGGATTGCGGACTGTCTCACCGCCCTCCCCCCGGCACCAGATGTTCTCCAGGGCGGGGATCTTCTCGGTCTCGCCGGCTTCGAGGCAGCGGACGACGTCGCGCAGGACGTATTCGCCCTCGCCGCGGCAGATCCAGTCGACGCTCTCGCATTGGAGGGCGTCCTCGGGATCGAGCGTCGGGTGGGCGCCGCCGGCAATGATGGGACGCGGGTAGTCTTCCTTGATCCAGCGAGCCATCTGCTTGACGAACTTCCACTGGACGAAGACGCTGGAAAAGCCGATCAGATCGGGCTCCCAGCCACGCACATCGCTCAGAAACTGCTCGCGGTCGAGCTCGGCCACGCGCAAAAAGCGCGTCTCATGCCCCTCAGCCTTCAAAACGGCTGAGAGCGAGCCCACACCGATCTGAAAATAGATGGGCGTATGCGTATCAATGTCCGGATAAACCAGAAGTACGCGCATCCCGCTCGACTCCTAACTGGAAAGCCGCCCCTGCCTGGGGTCCCTGCCCCGGGCGGATCTGCCATTCCGCCGGGGGGACCTCGGGGCCTCATTTGCCAGAGTGCTGCCCGCTACTTGAACTTGCTCCACTCTATATAGGGCGAACCCCCAGCCGCAAGCAATCCGCCTGTCCCCACAAAATGGCCCCAAATGCCCGAAGTTATTGTGGAAATCGTCCCGCCCCGTGCCCCGTATCACGCGCGCCTCGGGCGCGCCGGGCCCCTCGGAGCCAATGGCCCGCGAAAGCGGCGATATCCTCGCGATTTCATTGACATCTTTTGGAGGGACGGACTAAGGTTGGCGCCCTCCGGTGGACAGACCCCGGACATACGATCTTGGAGCACTCGGAAAGATGAAGCGCACATATCAGCCTCACAATCGGAAGCGTACGCGCAAGCACGGGTTTCGCGCCCGTATGGCAACGGCCAATGGCCGCAAGGTTCTCAAGCGCCGTCGGGCCAAGGGCCGCGCGCGCCTGAGCGTCAGCCTGCACGTCAAGTAAAGCAAGTCTGCAAGCAGATTACCCGAGCCCCCGTGGATGAGTCACTCAAATCCCACGGTGTCCGGGCCGGACGCCGTGTACGCATTCGTGCCTCGAAGGACTTCGAGCGCGCATTCCGCACCGGCGCGCGTCGCTCGGCAGGTTTCCTGACGCTTGCACTGAGCGAGAACGATCACGGTACCGCCAGGCTCGGACTGGTTGTTTCGCGCAAAGTGGGCAACGCGATCGCCCGCAACCGTATCAAGCGCGCATTGCGCGAGGGATTTCGCCTGAACCCGGGTGCCTTCGCAGAGGGTCGCGACTACATCTTCACTGCCCGTCCCGGCATTTCGCAGATCGAAACCCGGGAAATCTGGGGCGCCATGGAAAGCCTCGCCCGGCGTGCCGGTCGAGCGCTGGAGGGGGAAAACTGATGGTTCGTCGGTTGCTCATCGCGCTGGTTCGACTCTACCAGCTCCTGCTGAGTCCCTTCCTGGGCGGCCAGTGCCGCTTCTACCCGAGCTGCTCGCACTACTCCATCCAAGCAATTGAAACTCACGGCGCCTGGCAGGGAAGCATCCTCACCGTGCGCCGGATCCTGCGTTGCCACCCGCTCAGCGAGGGCGGCGCCGATCCGGTGCCGCCGGCAACGTGCTGCAAAGAGGGCTAGCGTGGAAGACAACAAGCAAACACGCGTTGCGATCATTCTCATTCTCGTGACCCTCATCGGGTGGTCGTTCCTCTCGAACTACCTCTATCCCCCGCCCAGTCCCGAGGAAGTCGCCCAAAGCGAACAAGCCGCCGCCCAACGCGAGCAGGCCGGTGAAGACGCCGCAACCACGGGAGAGAGCGCTGAGCCGGCCGCGCCCGAAATGGCGGCGCAGCCCGAGCTGGCCCCGGAAGCGGCCCCCACCGATCAGTCCGAGGCCGCGTTCTACACGCCCAACGCACCCGAAAAAGAAATCGTCATTGAGACCCCCCTCTACCGCGCCCACGTGACGACCCGCGGCGCAGCCCTGGTCAGTCTGGAGCTCAAGGACCACCTCAACGACGAGCGCACCGGCCCCTATGAGATGGTGGCCGGACGCTTCAGCGGCGATCCCACGGCCGCGGCCCTGCATGTGGGCAATGATGTTCTGGAATCGGGCAAGCACGTCTTCACCTATGAAGGTCAACCCCAGATCAACCTGAGCGGCAGCGATCGCCGTGCGATCGAGCTGCGCTGGGGCGGCGCCCCGGGCCTTACCTGGGTCAAGCGCTTTGAGTTTCGCGCCGACAACTTCGACGTAGCCGTCTCGCATTGGGTCGAAGGCACGAGTCTGGCCCCCACCGCCGCGCGCCTGAGCGTCGACGTACTGGCCACCCCGCCCGCCCCGGGCGAGCGCGATGTGCGCGGCGGCGGCGCCCATGCGGTGCTCTCCGCGCTGGGCAAGCTCAAGAGCGAGACCCCCAAGGATCTTTTCGAAGACCGTGAGACTCTGACGAGCGATCCCTTCGATGGCTGGGCCGGCATCAGCCTTCATTATTTCCTCTACGCCTGGATCGCCCAGAGCAGCACCCTGGCCAGCGCGCGCATCGAAGCGCCGGCCATCGACAAGGTGCGCGTCCACATCGACTTCCCCGAGCGCCGCATCGGCGGCGACTCCCGGCAGGCCCTCGAAGAGAAATACACTCTTTATATGGGACCCAAGCAGCGCGACCAGCTCGAGGACGCGGGCAACGGTCTGATCGCTTCAATCGATTACGGAATCTTTGCCCCCGTGGCCAAGGTGTTGCTGTGGGTGCTGGTGCACATCGACACCTTCATCCACGACTACGGATGGAGCATTATCCTGCTCACCGTCCTGGTGCGCCTGCTGCTCTTCCCGCTCTCGCTCTGGCAGTTCAAGAGCATGCGCGCCATGCAGCACATCCAGCCGCTCATCAAGGAGATGCGCGAGAAATACAAGGCCGACCCGCAGCGCCAGCAGCAGGAGATGCTCAATCTCTACAAGCAGCACAAGGTCAATCCCTTTGGCGGCTGTCTGCCCATGATCGCCCAGATCCCCATTTTCCTGGGGCTCTACATGGCGCTGCTCAACGCGCTTGAGCTGCGCCACGCCGCCTGGGCCGGCACCTGGATCGTCGACCTCTCGCTCAAGGATCCCTACTACATCCTCCCGGTGGCGATGACGGCGACGACCTACTTCTCCATGAAACTAACGCCCAATCCCTCGGCCGACGGCACCCAGCAGAAGATCATGCAGTTCATGCCGCTGATTTTTCTCTTTGTGTTCCTGAAGATGCCGGCGGGACTGATGGCTTACTGGAGCGTGAGCAACATTCTGAGCATGTCGCAGCAGCTCTACATCAACCGCGGCGCCAAGGCCGCCGAGGGCGTCAAGCACCCGACCATGACGCCAGAGACCCAATCCATTGACGACGAGAGCGCCGAGTCCGATGACGATCCGGACTCGGCAGCACGCCGCCGGCGCGCGCGCCGAAAGAAGTGAGGCTTAACGAGCATGAAACCAGTTGAGAAGAGCGGAAAAAGCATCGAGGAAATCCTCAAAGCGCTCTCACGCGAGTGGGAATGCCTGCCCGAAGACATCGAGTACAAAGTCATCAAGGAAGGCTCGCGCGGGCTGATCGGCATCGGCGCCAAGGACTACATCATCAGTGCCACACCGCCGGCCACCGGCGCGACTGTCCCCTCGCCCGGCAACGAAGCGCCGCGCAAGAAGAAGGAAGAGCGCGCCGGCAAGCAGACCGCCTCCGAGGACGGCCCGCGCAACAAGAAGAAGCGCGAACGCGGCCCCCGCAACAAGAAGGCCGAGCCCAACGGCAACCGCCGCGACGACGAGAGCCCGCTCGAAGAGGAAGACGGCGACAACATCGGCAACCTCAAGAGCCCCTCGGAAGTGCAGGCCGCGCGCCGCCGCCCACCGCGTCCGCGCGAGAGCGACCCGGCCGTGATGGAGCGCGCCCGCGCACTGCTCGAAGAGCTCGTTCACTTCCTCGTGCCCGAGGCCACTGTAAAAGTGTGCGAGGACCAGGACGGCTCGCTCGAAATTCAGGGCGAGACCGGCGGCCTGCTCATCGGACGCCGCGGCCAGACCCTCGACTCCATCCAGTTCCTGCTCAACAAGATGGTCTACCGCGAGGAAGTGGGTTCCTCGCCGCGCATCCAGATCGACATCGAGGGCTACCGCGCCCGCCGCGCCGACGCGCTGGAAAACCTGGCCCTGCGCATGGCGGCCAAGGCCCGCAATCAGGGCCGGGCCCTTCGCCTGGAGCCCATGGCCGCCCACGAGCGCCGCATCATCCACATCGCCCTGGAGCCCGAAGAGGGCATCACCACCGAGAGCGAGGGTCGCGGCGAGCACAAGCGCGTGGTCATCATCCCCGACAACCAGCGCCGCGGCGGGCAGCGTGGTGGTGGTGGTGGAAAGTCCAAGCGCCCGCGCCGCCGCCGCGGAGGCCGCCGCTCCGACGGCCACAATGCGGAGGGTGGCGGCGAGAATCGCGGCAACCGCTCGGACGGGCCCGGCGCCCTCGATCCGCCCCCGGGAATCGGGGAAGAGCCCGAACACGTCAATGAAGAGGGCTGGCGCGATCGCGTTGCGGGCGCCGCCGACGGGGATGCACCGACCAACGAAAACGGCTAGAGTACACTCATTGAAACACCCGGGGATTCGGCCGCGGCGCAGCAGGCGCGCCCGAGCCCTGCCCCGCAACGCAGCAGGACACCGCTGAATCACGGATGAGCGACAGCCTCTACACCGTACGCACGCCCGATGGTCTCGAACTTGGCCCCGTCCGGCCGGAGACCATCGTCGATCTGATTCTCACGAAGAAGATCCTGGGCAATGAGACCGTCAGCAGCGGCGACGGCAACTGGATTGCGCTCACCGAGGTGGACCAGTTCCGGCGCGCGGTCGACAAGCGTGAGGGGCGTCTGGGCGACGACGAAGAACAGCCCATCAGCGCAGCCGCGCAGACCGATCTCGACGACCTGCCCCCGCCGCCCGAGCCCACCGTGGACATCGCTCTCGATGAGAGCGCCCCCATCGAAGAAGTCACCGAAGAAGCCGAAGAGATTCTCGACATCGAAGAGGCTGACGAAGTCGGCGAGGCCGAGATGGTTGAGGAGCACATCGACCTGGGCGACATTGAGGACGCACTCGAGGACGTCCATCTTCCGACCGATCCGCCGAAGAACCCGGTGGAGGTTCCGCCCGCCGAGACTGCGGCTGCGGATCTCGACGATGGCGGCATCAGCATCGACCTCGGCGAGGAACTCGGCGATGAGGTGCTCGATGTCGAGCCGCTCGATGAAGAGGAAGTGCTCGAACTCGAAACCCTCGAGCTTGCCGGCGTGCAGGAACTCGAGATTCTCGAAGTCCAGCCGGAGGCAGCCAGGCCGGCCACCGACGTGCGCGACGAGCTCAAAAATCCCGACAACCGCTACACGATCCGCAACTCCGACGGCCTCGTGCTCGGACCGGTCCGCGTGGCCACCCTGCGCGATCTCATCCAGGCCGGCGCCGTGGCCATCTCAGCCGAGATCCAGAAGAACCAGGACCCCTGGAAGCCGCTGGCCCAAGTTCCCGAGCTTCTCTACCTCTACGATCAGGTCAAGCAGGACGCTTGAGCGTCCCCGCCACGCAAGAAACAGAGCCACAACAAAAAACGGCCCGCCATCGGCGGGCCGTTTTCGTTGGTAACTTCGTCGCTCAGTCCTGGACAACGATCTCCTCGATCACCACGTCCTGCACCGGGCGATCGCCCGGGCCGGTCTGGACCTTCGAGAGCTTCTCGATCAGCTCGCCCGAGGCCGAGCAGTCACCGAAGATCGTGTGTTTCTGGTTGAGCCACGGGGTCGCCTTCACGGTGATGAAGAACTGGCTGCCGTTGGTGTTGGGACCGGCGTTGGCCATGGCCAGGATGTAGGGCTTGTCGAAATTGAGGCCCGGGACGAATTCGTCCTTGAACCGGTAACCCGGTCCGCCGCGGCCGTTGCCCATGGGGTCGCCGCCCTGGATCATGAAGTCGGGAATGATGCGGTGGAAGATGGTTCCGCTGTAGAGCGGGCGCGAGGTGGTCTCACCGGTACGCTGATCGGTCCACTGCTTGGTTCCGCGGGCAAGGCCCACGAAATTCTCTACTGTTTCCGGTGCCTTATCCGGGAAAAGTTCACACTGAATATCACCCTGGTTCGTCTTGATCGTCGCACGCATATCGCTTCCTTTGCTCTGGGAACTGCTCGTTCCGCCGGGTTGGTTTCCGCCTTCGGCGCCCTGGTTCTCGCAGCGCGCGACCCCGACCAGCAGGGCCGCAACCAGTGCCAAAGAAGCCAGCGAGGCCTGAATCATGGACCGTTGCATCGTTTGCACCTTCTCTCCTTCAACCAAATCTGGAAGATTTCCGGCGTGACAGCGAGGGCCCCGCGGCCCCCTCTGCGGCGGTGATGAAGCACCGTCAAAAGCGCGGGTTCAACGCTTGTTACCGAGCGACCGCCCGTGAGTCAACGCCCAGCGGGCGAGTTTCCGCTCCCACCGGCCTGCAGGTGCGCACGAGCGCCAACCGAGCCTTCGCCCGGATCTGTCGGCGAGCGCTGACGGGCCTGTCAGAAGGCCCCCAAGTCGCAGGGCGTCAAGGCGATCCCGCCCCCCGTTTCGTGGTTTCCTCCGCGAACAGGGCACCGCGCCTAACCACTTGATTTTATTTGTTTTTTATCGAGTCCCTTTTCCGTGACCGCACCTTGACATTTTTACCTGCCTCGCATACTTTGAGCCCGCCTTGGGCGCCGAATGGGATGCGAGGGTGCTTCCAAACCGCCTCGAGGCCGGGGTTCTGGCAGGTAATCATGTATTTTGACTTCGCCAATGTACTGATCTTCATGGCGGTCGCGAGTGGGTTTATCTTCATCGCGATCACCGTTTCGCGCTTTATTGCGCCTCGCAAACCCAACAAGACCAAGAGCCTGGCCTACGAATGCGGTGAGATCCCCGTCGGAAGTGGCTGGGCCCAGTTCAATATCCGCTTCTATATTGTGGCCGTCATGTTCCTGATCTTCGATGTGGAAGTCGCGGCCATGTATCCGGTGGCCAGCACCCTGAAAAAATGGGTAGCGCGCAGCCTCGAAGACGGCGTGGCCTACGGACCCGCCGTACTGGGCGAGATCGTGCTTTTCGCGGTGATTTTGTTCGTCGGCCTCATCTATGTCTGGGGCAAGGGCGACCTGGAATGGATCAAGGCTCTGGGCAACGAGCCTCGCAAGGGGAAGCGCTAAGACTTTAGATTTATTGAAGTTTTAGCCGAAAGCGAAGGAGACCCGCACCGATCATGGCCGAACAAACCCCGATGCAGATGGACACGACCTACTACAACCCCACCGAGGGCGGTATCATTCTGGCCAACGTCGATGATTTCCTCGCGTGGACCCGCGCCAACTCGCTCTGGTACATGCTCTTCGGCCTGGCCTGCTGCGCCATCGAGCTGATGCAGACCGGCGGCCCGCGCAGCGACCTCGATCGCTTCGGTACCGTTTTCCGCGCCACCCCGCGCCAGTCCGACCTGATCATCGTGGCCGGCACCCTCACCTACAAGATGGCCACCCGCGTGAAGATTCTTTACGACCAGATGGCCGACCCCAAATATGTGATCTCCATGGGCAGTTGCTCCAATTGCGGCGGCCTGTTCGACCTCGGTTACTCGGTTTGCAAGGGCGTCGACAACGTCATTCCCGTGGATGTCTACATCCCGGGTTGTCCGCCGCGCCCCGAGGCCCTGACCGAGGGCGTGATCAAGCTTCAGGAAGTGGTCAAGCGCGACCGGTATCTGCGCCGTCGCTTTGCCGCCTGAGTCGAAGTCCCGGGGAAGTCGCGCGCCGGGGATGCAAGTGGCGCGCGCATCGAAAAGCTAGAACGAAACCTGCGCCCGCGCGGGCCCTGCACAAGGCCGGCGCGAGCGACGATTGGCACCGAGTATGACCAGCGACGAAATCATCGAACGCCTCGTCAAACAATTCGGAGACGACAAGGTCACCCGCGTTCAGGCCGAGGGATGCCCGCAGCCCCACGCGCTGGTGCCGGCCGAGCTCATCCAGGACGTTGCCAAGTTCCTGCGCGATGATCCCGATCTCGACTGCAAGTTCCTGGCGACCATCGCCGCGACCGACTGGCTCGCCGGCGAGCGCAAGGTAAAGGTCGGCGACGAAGAGCGCGTTGAAGAGATCAAGGCGCGCATCGACGTGGCCTACAACTTCTCCTCCCTGACCAAGAAGCACCGGGTCAACGTCAAGGTCACCGTCGACCGCGACAAGCCCGAAGTGCCCACCCTCACGGGTGTGTTTATCGCAGCCGACTGGCACGAGCGCGAGCAGTACGACCTGCTGGGCGTGAATTTCAAGGGCCACCCCGACCTGCGCCGCCTGATGATGCCCGAGGGCTGGGTCGGCCACCCGCTGCGCAAGGATTACGAGCAGATGAGCGAGTGGCAGGGCATTCCCACCAGCCGTCCCAAGTCCCATGACCTGTTCCGCGAGCGTCTTGCCCGCGAAGAAGCCGAAGAGGAGGCCGGAGCCTAAGGGCCCGGTTTCAAGGAGCCAGCCAGGTGAGCGTCGCAACCATCGAACAGTCCGGGGAGGAAATGCTCCTCAACATGGGGCCCCAGCACCCTTCGACCCATGGTGTGCTGCGCTTCATCCTCAAGACCGACGGTGAGATCATCAAGAGTCTCGACCCGGACGTGGGCTTCCTCCACCGTTCCATCGAGCGCATCGGCGAGATGGTCACCTTCGAGCAGTTCATGCCCTACACCGACCGCGTAGACTACCTCTCGGCCATGAACGCCAACCATGCGTGGGCCCGCGCGGTCGAGACCGCCTGCGGCATCGAAGTGCCCCGCCGCGCGGCGGTCATCCGCACGATCACCGACGAGCTCAACCGAATCATCTCGCATCTGCTGGCCGTCGGCGCGCTGGGCATGGACCTTGGCGCCGCCACGCCGTTCCTGCACGCCATTCGCGAGCGCGAGAAGGTCAACGACATCATCGAAGCCCTCTGCGGCGCGCGCCTGACCTACAACTACGTGCGCATCGGCGGCGTCTGGTACGACCTTCCCCACGACTTTGTCGACAAGTGCACGGAGTTCCTCGACAAGTTCGAGCCCGCGCTTGAAGAATTTGACCGCCTGCTCGGCCAGGGCATCATCTTCCGTCAGCGCACGGCCAATGTCGCGCCCATGAACGCCGAAGATGCTATCGCCCACGGCCTTGTCGGACCGAACCTGCGCGCCGCCGGCGTGAAGTACGACCTGCGCCGCGATGAGCCCTACGGCATCTATCCCGAGCTCGACTTCGAAGTGCCCATCGGCACCGGCATTGTCGGCACCGTGGGCGACTGCTTCGACCGCTACTGGGTCCGCATCTGCGAGATGCGCGAATCGGTCAAGATTCTGCGCCAGTGCTTCAAGATGCTGCCCGAAGACAAGCAGATCCGCGCCAAGTTGCCGAAGATTCTCAAGGCCCCGGCCGGCGAGGTCTACGTGCCGGTCGAATCCTCGCGCGGCGAGATGGGCTACTACCTTGTCACCGACGGCGGGCCCAAGGCCTACCGCGTTCGCATTCGCACCGGATCATTTGCGGCCATGAAGGCCATTGAGACGCTTGCCAGCGGGCTGATGATCGCCGACCTGGTCGCCGTGATCGCTGCCCTCGATGTGGTGGCGCCGGAAATTGATCGCTGAGGAAACACTGATTCATGCGTGAGATCGCCGACAACCTTCTCGCTCCGGGCGGCCTGCTCGAAGGCGCGCATCCCTGGGTCGCCTACATCGGGACGATGCTGGTCTTCTGCCTGATCGTGTTCCTGTTCGTGGCACACGCCGCGGGCATCTACAGTTGGCTCGAGCGCCGCATTGCCGGCCGCATCCAGAACCGCGTGGGCCCCAACCGCGTGGGCCCCCAGGGCTTTGCCCAGTGGGCGGTCGACGGTCTCAAGACCTTCCAGAAGGAAGACCTCATCCCCGACGGCGCCGACTCGCCGCTCTTCCGTCTGGCGCCCTATGTTGCTTTCGTGGGCATGTTCGGCGTGTTCGTCGCCCTGCCCTTTTCTTCGAGCCTGGTGATCGCCGACATCAACGTCGCCATGGTCTACATCCTGGCGGTCGCTTCGATTGAAGCCATCGGCATTCTGCTGGCCGGCTACGCCTCGAACTCCAAGTGGAGCTTCTACGGCGGCATGCGCTCGGCCGCGCAGATCGTCAGCTACGAAGTGCCCGTCGCCCTGTCGATCATGTCGATCATCGTGGTGACCGGCACCCTCAACCTGCAGGACATCATCGCGGGCCAGGGTACGGTCATCTGGGACTGGAACTTCTTCTACTCCCCGTTCACCGCGCTGGCCTTCTTCTGCTACTTCATCGGCGCCATCGCCGAGATCAACCGCGCGCCCTTCGACCTGCCCGAGGCCGAGTCCGAACTCGTTTCCGGTTTTGCCACCGAGTATTCGGGCCTTCGCTTCCTGTTCTTCTTCTTCGCCGAGTGGGCGAACATCTATGTGATCAGTGCCATCGCCGTCATCCTGTTCTTCGGCGGCTGGCAGGTGCCCGGCTGGGAGACCGCCGAGCTTCAGGCCGCGGGCGTTCCGATCCTCTACACCCTGCTGGGTCTGACGATCGTTGGCGCCGGCTACTTCGGTTACAAACTGGGCAGCAGCAAGGACATGCCGCGCCGCAAGATGGTGACCGGTGACACCATCGCTGCCACCGTCGTCTCCGTGGCGCTCGGCTGGGGCCCGGCCATTACCTGCTCGGTGCTGCTGTGGGCCGCGCTGAGCTTTGGCACGCCCGCCTGGACGGGCACGGTCATGGCCAACATCATGCAGGTCATCGCCCTGATGGTGAAGACCCACATCCTCGTCTTCCTCGTCATCCAGGCCCGCTGGACGCTGCCGCGTCTTCGCGTGGACCAGATGATGCTCGTTTGCTGGAAGTACCTGACCCCCGCTGCGTTCCTCACCATCATGGGTAACGCTTTCTGGATGGTGTACGTCCACCCGCGCAGCCACCTGCAGGTGATGACCCGTTACGGGCTGGTCGCCGCGCTCGGCGCGCTTGTCGCGATCTATTTCATGAAGGTTTTTGCAAACATCGCCACCACCAAGGACACCGTCGACATGCACATGCGTGTCTAAGGCAAGGGGCCGGATTTAAGATATGGAAACGCAGCCGACAGAAAATGAACCGCAGGGTGTAACTGCGACCTACGGCTACCGCCCCCAGGACGGCAGCCCGGTCCAGCGTTACTGGAGGAGCCTCTTTGGCGGCATCTCCAGCGTGTTCGAGGCCTTCACCATCACCATGGGCCACATGTTCCGCACCCCGGTGACGGTCCAGTACCCCGAAGTGAACGTGAAGGCGCAGCTTCCAGAGCGCTACCGCGGATTCCTCAACGTCGATCTCGATGTGTGCATTTCCTGCCGCAACTGCGAGAAGGCCTGCCCGATCGACTGCATCCTCATCGAGGACGTCAAGCTCGAGCGCAAGAGCATCATCGGCAACAACGGCAAGCCCAGCAAGAAATTGCTCAACCCGACGGTCTTCAACATCGACCTGTCGAAGTGCATGTGGTGCGGCCTTTGCGTCGAGCCCTGCCCCACCGGGGCCATCTATTTCACGCGTGAGTTCGAGCGTTCGACCTCGAACATCCGCGACCTCTACTTTGAATTCGTGACTCCAGACGAGCGCAAGGCGCTCAAGGAGAAGGCGAAGAAATTCGCCGAGAAGGAAGCCAAGGCGAAGGCCGAGAAGGCCGCCGCACTGGCCGCGAAGAAGGCGGCTGAAGAAGCCGCGCAGGCCGAGGGCGGCGGGTCCGAAGACTCCGCGGCTCCTTCGGGGGAAAACAACTAGCAGCGCAGCAGAACCCTGCAGGTCCGGCCTCCCCTTCGAAACGGGATTCCGGTCGGCACGAACCCGGCAGAGCGCCGGGCGAGGTGGGGTTCTACATGCATGGGCGAAAGGGCATCGCTAAGACATGGAAGCCGGTCGTATTTTCTTCTGGATCGTCGCCTTAGTGGCACTGACCAGCTCGTTGTACGTCGTGACAGCGCAGAACGTCGTGCGCGCCGCCATTGCGCTGGCGCTCACCCTGTTCACGGTCGCCATCGTCTACGTGAGCCTGGCCGCGGAGTTCCTGGCCGTAGTCCAGGTGCTCGTCTACATCGGCGGCGTCATCGTCATGATTCTCTTCACCGTCATGTTCACCCGTCGTTCGGGCGAGAACAGCTTCCTGACCCCTTCGAAGGGTCCGCTCTCCATGGGCCTTGCCGCCGTGTTCGCCGGCGGGCTGTTCTTCATTCTCTACCGCCAGCTCACCACCGCGAAGTTCGCGGTGAGCGATCAGCTCCAGTACACCAACACCTTCGGCTACATCGGCGACGCGTTGCTGACCAGCCACGTCATCCCCTTCGAGGTCGTCTCCATCCTGCTGCTCATGGCGCTGGTGGGTGCGGTCATCCTCATCAAGAAGGAAGTGAAACCCGAGGAGGAGGACGCCTGAGATGCCGGTTCTTACCGACTACCTGATCCTCTCGGCCGGGCTGTTCGCCATCGGCATGTTCGGCGTGATCACGCGCCGCAACACCGTGGCGGTGCTCATGGCCATTGAGCTCATCCTGAATGCGGCGAGCATCAACTTCGTCGCCTTCAGCCACTACCTCAACGGGAACGTGACGGGCGATCTGTTCGCCCTGTTCGTGATCATCCTCGCCGGTGCGGAGGCCGCCGTCGGCCTGGCCCTGGTGCTGGTGATCTATCACAACTTCCGCAGCATCAACGTCGACGAAGTCTCGACGCTGGCGAACTAGGAGAGGCACGTGGAGCACACTGTCTTCCATGAATTCGGACTTCTCTGGCTGGTGCCGATCCTGCCCCTGATGGGCGCGGCGCTGCTGGGCCTGCTCGGCCGCAAGATCGAGTACAAGGGCTCGAAGCACCCCTGGGGCAACGACCCGGCCAGGTACGACTTCGACTGGCACGATCCCGACGCCCATGGACACGGCGATCACGCCGCGCACGAGGCCCATGTCGAGGGCCACGACGGACATGGACACGGGGGTCACAGCCACGACCTCGATCTCGACGTCCACGAGCACGCCGAGCACCACCTGGCTCCGGGGCAGACCCATGGCGGGATGAGCCTGATCAACTACATCGCGATGGGAACGGTCCTGGCTTCGGCCCTGATCACGACCTACGCGCTCATCACGCTCATCGGCGCCAACGGGCACGGCCACGACAACGTGGCGCTGCGCCAGGTGCTCTACAACTGGATCTTCGTCGGCAACACCAACATCGAGCTGGCGTTCCTGGCCGATCGCCTCTCCATCGTGATGATGATGATCATCACCTGGATCGGCTTCCTGATTCACCTGTATTCAACGGGCTACATGGCCCACGACGCCAACCACTGGCGTTTCATGGCGTACCTGAACCTGTTCATCTTCGCCATGCTCATCCTCGTGATGGGTGACAGCCTGCTGGTCCTCTTCGTCGGCTGGGAGGGCGTGGGCCTTGCCAGTTACCTGCTCATCGGCTTCTGGCACACGAGCATGGACAACGCGAAGGCCGCCATGAAGGCCTTTGTGGTCAACCGCGTTGGCGACTTCTTCTTCGTGATGGGCATGCTGCTCATTTACTGGAACGTCGGCCGCGAGACCGGTGTGTGGACGCTCAACGTCTATGAGCTCTCGGCCCATGCGCCGGTGCTGACCGGAGTGATGTTCGGCGGCGCCATGATGGTAACCGTCGCCACGCTCTGCCTCTTCGTCGCCGCCACCGGCAAGAGCGCGCAGCTTCCCCTCTATGTGTGGCTGCCCGATGCGATGGCCGGCCCGACGCCCGTCTCCGCGCTCATCCATGCCGCAACCATGGTGACCGCCGGCGTCTACATGATCTGCCGCATGAACGCCTTCTTCGCCCTGGCGCCGACCACGCTGACCGTGATCGGCATCGTGGCGACGCTCACGGCGTTCTTCTCGGCGACCATCGCGCTCGTTCAGAACGACATCAAGAAAGTGCTCGCCTACTCGACCGTCTCGCAGCTCGGATTCATGTTCATGGGCCTTGCCTCGGGTGCGTTCTGGGTCGGTATCTTCCACGTCATGACCCACGCCTTCTTCAAGGCCTGCCTGTTCCTCGGCTCCGGTTCGGTGATTCACTCGAACTCGGATGAGCAGGACATGCGCAAGTACGGCGGTCTGCGCACCATGATGCCGGCCACTGCCGCGACATTCATGATTTCCTGGCTGGCTATCTCGGGTGTGCCGCCGCTCTCGGGCTTCTTCTCGAAGGACGAGATCCTCCACCAGCTCCATGGCGCGACCTTCATGGGCTTTGGCGAGCTTCGCATGCCGTGGCTGGGCACGCTGCTGTGGGGCATTGCCAGCGCCGCCGCCATGCTCACCGCTTTCTACATGACCCGTCAGGTCTACATGACTTTCTTCGGCGAAAACCGCGCCGATCCCGAAGTGAAGAGCCACATCCACGAGAGCCCGGCCAGCATGACCATCCCGCTGTGGGTGCTCGCATCGCTGGCGGCCGTGGGCGGTTTCATCGGCTTCATCTTCTTTGAGCCCTGGGTCGTGCTCGAGCACTGGCTCGCGCCGATTCTCACCGGCACCGAAAAGGTCCATGAGTTCGCCGCCGAAGTCGGCCACCCCGCGCACTCGGCCTTTGGCGAGTCGGGCTGGGCCACCATGGGCACCATGGGGTATGCGACCCTCTCGGCCGTGCTCGGCATCGCTTCGATCCTCTTCGCCCGCAGCATCTACGCCAAGGGTTACAAGGACGACGAGGAGCGCAGCTTCTGGGCAAGCATGCCGGGTCTGCACAAGACGCTCTACAACAAGTACTACGTCGACGAGATCTACGCCGCCACGGTGGTGGCCGGCGTCATGGCGCTCTCTCGCCTTTGCTCCTGGTGCGACCGCACCGTGATCGACGGCATCGTCCACGGGGTTGCCTGGAGCGTGCGCGGCCTCAAGTCACTGGTCGGCGCGATCGACCGCTTCGGCGTCGACAAGATCGGCGTCGAAGGCACGGCCAACGTCATCGACAAACTCGGAAGTGTTGCCCGTCTGTTCCAGACGGGCCGGATCCAGACCTATCTGGTCTGGACGTTCATTGTCCTGTTGGTGCTCGTTGCATCGCTGCAGGGCGGTTTCAAGGCTCTGTTCTAAAGCAACGATTGATCGGGCGCGCCGGGCGCGTCCGGGTTAAAGAAGAGGTCATCCAAAGATGGGATTCATTGACGGGCACCTGCTCACCTTGATCACCTTCCTCCCCCTGATGGGCGCGGTCGTCGTGCTGTGCATGCCGAACGA
>JAGRBM010000572.1 GCA_020434085.1 Chrysiogenia bacterium
ACCGGCGACTTCGATGCGGCGGCAAGGGATCTCAAAGACGCGCAGGAGATTTTCTCGGCGCTCAAGAATCCCAAGGACCTGGCGCTCGTGGCCGAGGGCCGCATCGAGTTGGCCGTTCGTGCCCATGACGGCGACGCGGCCGCCTCGGCGCTGCGCACGCTCAAGGGACTCGTCGACGAAAAGGACGAGTACGGCCGGCACAAACTGGCCGTGGTGGAGCTGCGCGTCGAACTGTTGCAGGACTCCCCCGCCCTTCCCTCGCGCCTTGAAAAGGCGGCCGAGCGCGCGCTGGGATTCTTTCAGACCCGCGGCTACCTCTCGCTCCTGTGGGAGACGAGCGCCCTGCTGGGCGAGCTGCGCCTTGCCACGGGAAATCCCGGCGGCGCGCGCGAGGCCCTGCTGCGCGCCAACGACGCCCACGAAGAGATCCGCCGCACGCTTCCCGCGCGCGCGCAGAGCGCCTACGACCAGCGCGCGGCCGTGCGCGCCTTTGCCCGCGCCTGCCGCGAGGCCCAGCTCGACAAGAGCAGCTTCGTGCTGCTGAAGATTCTCGAGTTCAACAAGAAGCTCAACGAGGGCTTCGGCATCCGCGGTGCCAGCGAGTTCCTCACCGACGTGCTCGACGAGGCCATTGCTCTTGTCCATGCCGACGAGGGTTATCTCTTCCTTGGAAAGGAAGTGCAGGCCGCGCGCTCGGCCGAGCGAAAGGACGTGGAGAGCGGCACCGCCCCACCCCACGAGACCATTGCCCGCACGCTGCTGGCCGAAGTGGGCCGCACGGGAAAGCCCGCGCTCGTATTTTCGAGCGATACCGAGACCCACGATTCCAAAGACCTGGGCGAGATGCTCAAGGAACTGAGCCTCGTCAGCCTGCTCGTCGTGCCCATCCGCGCGCGCGGTGAGGTGCTCGGCACCATCTATCTGCACAACCGCTACAACCGCGGCGCGTTCACCCAGGAGAACCTCTTTCTGATCGAGGCCTTCTGCGACCAGGCGGGCCTGGCGATCCTGAACTCGCGGCGCCTGGAACAGGCCCTCGATCACGAGCAGCGCCTGAGCGAAGAGGTGGAGTATTTAAAGCGCGAGCTCTCGGGCTCCCACCAGCTCGTCGTCGGGCAGTCGCGCCACTTTCAAAAAGCGCTGCGCACCGCCCGCAAGGCCGCGCGCTCGGACGCAAGCGTGCTCATCCGCGGCGAGACCGGCACCGGCAAGGAGCTCCTCGCCCAGGAGATCCACGCGGTCTCGGACCGCGCAAGCGCGCCCTACCTGCGCGTGAACGTCCCGGCGATTCCGGGCGAGCTTCTTGAGAGCGAGCTCTTCGGTCACGAGGCCGGCGCCTTTACCGGCGCGCGGCGCAGGAAGCGCGGACTCTTCGAGATCGCCGACGGCGGAACCATCCTGCTCGACGAAATCGGCGACCTGCCCGCTTCGAGTCAGGTCAAGCTCCTTCGCGTCCTGCAGGAGCGGCGCCTCACCCGCCTTGGCGGCACCAAGGAAATCCCCATCGATGTGCGCGTGCTCGCGGCTACCAATCGCGACCTCGAAGCGCTGATGAAGGAAAAACTCTTCCGCGAAGATCTGTTCTACCGCCTCAACGTCATCACCATCGACGTGCCGCCGCTTCGCGAGCGCCCAGAGGACGTGCTGCCGCTGGCCGAGCACTTCCTCACCCACTACGCCCGCCAGAGCGGCAAGCGCATCGAGGGGTTCGCCGCCCGCGCGAAGGAGGCCCTGCTCTCCTACACCTGGCCGGGCAACGTGCGCGAGCTCGAAAACCTCATCCAGCGCGCCGTGCTTTTGGAAGACGGCGAGCAGCTCACGCTCAGCGAAGCCCCGGGCCTCTCGGCCGCCACCCCTGAAGCCGCTCGCGGCGCCAAGAACTACCGCCGGCGCGTCAAGCAGACCCAGGCCGAAGCCATTCGCGAGGCGCTGGCCACCACCGGCGGCAACAAGAAGCAGGCCGCCCGCCTGCTGGGCCTCTCGCGCTCGAGATTCTACGAGCTGCTCGGGGAGCTGGGCGTGGGTTAACGCGGCGGGCCGTACGAAAGTGCGACAGCGCTTGCCCTCGGGGCCTGCGCGGGCCAAACTCGTTAGCGAATCATGCCAATGAATCTTTCAGGACTGGACCAGTTTTTTGCCTTGTGTGCGGCAGTCGGTGGGGCGCTGTTTGTCGTCCAGCTGTTTCTGCAGTTCGTCGTGGGGCACGACTCCGACGGGCTCGATGCCGACTTTGACGGCGACGTCGATGCGGACTTCGACGACGGCGGCCACGACGGGGCTGACAAGTCCTTCAAGCTGCTCTCGCTCCAGGGCATGACCGCCTTCTTCATGATGTTCGGGCTGGTGGGCCTCGCGCTTCACCGGCAGTCGCTGACGACAGAGCCCGTGGCAGTCGCCGGTGGCACGCTCGCCGGGCTGGGGACGACCTGGATCATGGGCCGCCTCTTCAACTTTATGAAGGGCATGCAATCGAGCGGCACCATGAAAATGAGTGACGCCATCGGGCGGGAAGGCTCGGTTTACCTGGGCATTCCCGAGGGTGGAACCGGCAAGGTGCAGGTCAGCGTCAGTGGCCACCTGAGCACCTTCGACGCGATCAGCGACAACAAGTCGGCCATCGAGACCGGAAGCGCCGTACGCGTCGTGCGCGTCGTAAACGAGCACGTGCTCGTCGTCGAGCCGGTCTAGCAAGAGTCTTCGATCGGGGCGGCGCGCGGTCTGCGTGCGCCGACAGGGGGAAACATGGAAATATTTGGTCTGGGCCTTGGTTACTGGGGCGTCGTCATCGCGGCATTCGTCTTCCTGATCGTCTCAACGATCATGTTCCTGGCTTCGCGCTACAAGCGCTGCCCCTCCGACATGATCCTCGTCGTCTACGGCAAGGTGGGCCAGGGCCAGTCCTCGAACTGCATCCACGGCGGCGGCACGCTCGTATGGCCGCTCATCCAGGACTACGCCTTCCTCAAGCTCACGCCGCTGACCATTTCGATCCCGCTGCGCAACGCCCTTTCGCTGCAGAACATCCGGATCGACGTGCCCAGCACCTTCACGGTGGGCATCTCTACCCAGCCGGCCATCATGCAGAACGCCGCCGAGCGACTGCTGGGCCTTGCAGGCAAGCAGATGGAGGACATGGCTCGCGAGATCATCTTCGGCCAGCTCCGCCTGACCGTCGCCTCGCTCACCATCGAACAGATCAACCAGGACCGCGAGAGCTTCCTGGCCGCCATTCGCAAGAACGTGGAGCCCGAGCTCAACAAGGTCGGCCTCTACCTGATCAACGTCAACATCACCGACATCACCGACGAGTCCGATTACATCGAGTCCATCGGAAAGAAAGCGGCCTCCGAAGCGATCAACCGCGCGAAGGTGGACGTGGCAGAGCAGGACAAGCTCGGCGCCATCGGCGAGTCCGAGGCCGTGCGTGAACGAGAGATCCGCGTGGCCGAAAACGTCGCCCAGTCCGAGAAGGGCAAGAAGGCCGCGCAGGCCGACCAGCGCATCTTCGTCCAGCAACAGGAAACCACGGCCGCCCTGGGCGAGGCCGAGGCCGAACGCAAGAAACAGATCGGCGTGGCAGAAAACGCCGCAGAGTCGGTGAAGGGCGAAAAGGCCGCTGAATCGAACCAGCGTATCTTTGTTCAGGAACGCGAGGCCGAAGCCGTCGCCGGAGAGAACGCATCGAAGGCGCGCATCGCCCAGGTCAACGCCGACCTGGCCACCAAGGAAGCGGCCGCCCGCCAGCAGGGCGAGGTCGCCCGCCGCGTCGCAGAGGTCGAGATCCAGAAGGCACAGGCCCGCGCCGAGGAAGAACGTCTGCGCGCGGCCGAAGTGGTCCGCGAAGAAATCGATCGCCAGAAGATGGAGATTGCCGCCGAGGCCGTCGCCGAAAAGACCCGCCGCGAAGCCAAGGGCAAGGCCGACGCCGTGCTCGCCCAGTATGAGGCAGAGGCCAAGGGTATCCGCCAGGTGCTCGACTCCAAGGCGGCCGGTTACCGCTCGCTCGTCGAGAGTTGCGGCGGGGATGCCCGCGCCGCGGCGACCTTCCTGCTCGTTGAAAAGCTCGAGCAGATCGTCGGCAAGCAGGTAGAGGCGATCCAGAACCTCAAGATCGACAAGATCA
>JAGRBM010000573.1 GCA_020434085.1 Chrysiogenia bacterium
AATCAGGCAGCCGGTTACCGTGGGCTCGCTGATCATCACGAACACATCCAGGGCGTCGCCGTCGTCGGCCAGCGACGAGGGCAGAAAGCCGTAGGCGGCCGGGTACTGCATCGCCGACGAGAGAACGCGGTCCACGCGAAAGATCTGGAGCTCGGGGTCGTACTCGTACTTGACGCGGCCGCCGCGCGGAATTTCGATGACAACGTGAATGTGTTCAGGGGCCTGCGGTCCTGCAGGCAGCTCGGTCAGGTTCATGGTGATTTCCTCGGGTTGGGGGCGCGGGCGCCGCGCCGCGGGGGAGGGTGGCTCGGCAGGGCGCTGCGCGTCCGGCCGGCGGCGCGATTCTAGGCAAGCAGGGCAAAAAGACAAGGGCCTTCGCCCCGGGTATTTGAGCCCCTATACTGCCCGGCACATGAACAGTGATTCCCACAAAGACGCCTTCCCCAAATGGGTGTGGGTCGTGCTCGGCGCGATTCTGCTCTTCTGCACGCCCTGGTGGGTTCCCTCTGGCTGGGTGGAGCCCACGGTGTGGGGTTTTCCCTTCTGGGGGCTCGTCATGGTGGCCGGCTTCACCGTGCTCGCGGGGTTCACGGCCTGGGTCTACGAGCTGCTCTGGCACGATGAAGACGAGTCGGAGGATTCTGCGCCGTGAAGGAGCTGCTGAGCGGCACCGTCGTCCTGGTCTTTACCGGCATCTACCTGGCCGTTCTGGTGGGCGTGGCGCTCCTTGCGACGCAGCGCTCGCGCGCGGCGGGCGCGGGAGAGGACCCGCGCGACGAGCACGAACTGGGCGGCCGAAGCCTCCCGCTCTTCGTGCTGCTCGGCACGCTCTATGCGAGCCAGTACTCGGGCAACTCCTTCGTGGGGTTTTCGGGAAAAGCCGCACGCGATGGATACGAGTTTATCGGCAGCGTGCTCTTCATGCAGAGCGTGATCGTGGGTTACCTGCTCTACGCGGGCCGGCTGTTCAAACTCTCGCGCGTTCACCGTTACCGTACTCCCGCTGACTTTCTTTTGCATCGCTATGAGCACAAGGGCCTGCATCTTCTGGCCAGCGGGCTGATGATTTTCGCGCTGCTCAACTTCGTTCTCTCGCAGCTTGTCGCCATCGGCAAGATCACCATGGTGATGGGACAGAGCTCCGACGGAATGCCGCTGCATCCGGCGTGGGGCATCGTGAGCCTGGCGCTGCTCATGGTCCTGTACGAAACCTTCGGCGGGATGCGCGCGGTGGCGTGGACCGACATGCTCCAGGGCGCGATGCTCCTGGTCGGAGCCATGGGGCTGTTCATCCTGCTGGAGAACACCGGTGGCGGCATGTCGGGCGCGCTCTCGCGCTTTCGCGAGCTCTGGCCGGACAAGGTGAGCCCGCCGCGGGGGAGGGACCTGGGGGCCTGGGTCGGGAGCATCGTGCTCTTTGCCGCCGGAGCGGCATGTTATCCCCATGCCATCCAGCGCATCTATGCCGCGCGCTCGGCAAAGGTGCTGCGCCGGTCCATGGCCATCATGGTCTTCATGCCGCTCATCACGACGCTGCCGCTTTTCCTGATCGGCATCTACGCGCAGGCCCTGGCCGGGGCGAAGGTGCTCGGCAGCGACGAGGCCATGCCGCTCATCCTCGACCACATCGCCGGCACGCCGCTCGGATCGGTCATCGCGCTGGTCGTGCTGGCGGGCGCGGTCTCGGCCATGATGAGCACCGCCGACAGCGCGCTGCTCACCACTTCGAGCATCGTCAACCGCGACTGGCTCGAGCGCTACTTCCTGCCCGGAAGAAGCCCCCACTTCTATCTGCGTTGTTCGAAGATCACCTCGTGGGTAGTCGTCGCAAGTATTGCGGCGGTCTCCATCTGGTCGGTCGCCAACGGGCACCGCATCTGGCAGATCCTGAGCATCAAGCTCGAAGTCCTCATGCAGACCGCGCCGGCCATCTGGTTCGGCGTGCGCGGGCGGCATCTCTCGGGCCAGTGGGCCTTCCGCGCCATGCTGGTGGGGGCGGCAATCACCCTGTTGGGCTGGCTGACCTGGCACAACACGGACACGGGGTCCTATCTGCTTTACTTCCCGACCCACGAGGTTCCGAAGAACCTGGAGAGCATGCGCACCCTGCTGGGGGTGCAGGTGGGCGTCTGGGGCCTCGGCGCCAACCTCATGGTGTGCGCCATCGGTTCGCGCATTTCCCGGATGCGCGCGAGAGAGGATTTGGCCGCCGCCTGATCCGGACTTTCCCGCGTTGCCCGCCTGCCTTCGGCGCGGTAGGATTGGTCTGATAG
>JAGRBM010000574.1 GCA_020434085.1 Chrysiogenia bacterium
GCTCCGACGACCGTGAGAAGGCACTCAGTCTGGGCGCCAACACTTACATCACCAAGCCCATCCAGGCCGCTCACGTGCTCACGACGGTCAAGCAGCTTCTGAACATTCAGTAGCCTCAATTACGCAAGCCAAAAGAAAAGGCGGCCCGGTGGGCCGCCTTTTTCGTATGCTGGGCTGTTGAAACTCAGGTGTAGAGCGGGAACTTTCCGGCCAGTTCCTTGACCTGACCGGCGACTTCCTTGATGCGACCCTCGTTGGTGGGCTCGTCCAGAATGCCGGCAATCCAGCCACCGATGAGCTTCATTTCCTCTTCCTTCATCCCGCGCGAAGTGAGCGCCGGGGTGCCGATGCGCACACCACTGGTGATGAAGGGGGAGCGCTCTTCGAAGGGAACCGTATTCTTGTTGCAGGTGATGCCCGCGTGCTCAAGAGCCGCTTCGGCATCCTTGCCGGTGAGCTCACCCTTGTTTCGCAGGTCCAGCAGCATCAGGTGGTTGTCCGTACCGCCCGAGCACAGGTTGAATCCGCGCTCGGTGAGCGCGCCGGCCAGGGCCTGCGCATTGTCGATGATCTGCTTGGCGTAGTCCTTGAACGAGGGCTGAAGGGCCTCGTGGAAGGCGACGGCCTTGGCGGCGATGACGTGCATGAGCGGGCCGCCCTGGCTGCCGGGGAAGACGCGCGAGTTGATCTTCTTGGAGAGCTCCTCGTCGTTGGTGAGGATCATGCCGCCGCGCGGACCGCGCAGCGTCTTGTGCGTCGTGGTGGTGACCACGTGGCAGTGGGGCATGGGGTCGCTGTGAAGCCCCGCGGCGATGAGGCCCGCCGGATGGGCGATGTCGGCGAGCAGGAAGCAGCCCACTTCGTCGGCAATCTCGCGGAAGGTCTTGAAGTCGATGTCGCGCGGGTAGGCGCTGGCACCGACGACGATGAGCTTGGGATTGTGCTTCTTGGCCAGCTCGCGGACCTGGTCCATGTCGATGTAGCCGGTCTCTTTGCTCACGCCGTAGGAGACGACTTTGTAGAGACGGCCCGAGAAGTTCACCGGCGAGCCATGGGTCAGGTGACCGCCGTGGGAGAGATCCATGCCCAGAATGGTGTCGCCGGGCTCAATGAGGGCAAAGTAGGCCTCCATGTTGGCCTGGGAGCCGGCATGGGGCTGGACGTTGGCATACTTGGCGCCGAAGAGCTTCTTGGCGCGCTCGCGTGCCAGGTCTTCGGCCACGTCCACGTATTCGCAGCCGCCGTAGTAGCGCTTGCCGGGATAGCCCTCGGCATACTTGTTGGTCATGACCGAACCGACCGCCTCCATGACGGCGGTGCTGACGAAGTTCTCCGAGGCGATCATTTCGAGCTTGTCTTCCTGACGGGCGCGCTCGTTCTGAATCGACTTGAAGATTTCGGGATCGACATCCTTGAGTGAGGTAACAAGAGGTGAAGCCATTAAAAAATCCTTTCGGTCCACCGGGCCCTGGCGGGGCGAGCGGATATCAGGCGGGCTGTTGCCTGAGAATGGGTTTACTAGCTGATTTTGGGGCCCGATAGAAGACTGGGCGCAATGTGGCCTGAGGCTGAACCGGGCGCCCGCTGGGGGCTCTGAAGTGAAATACAGGGCGGCCTCAGCCGCCGCCACCCATGCCTTCGATCTTGGCAACCCGGCGCTCATGGCGTCCGCCCTCGAAGTCGGTCTCCAGGAAGGCCTTGGTGAGCTCTCTGGCCAATCCGGCGCCAATGACACGCTCTCCCAGGCACAGGATGTTGGCGTTGTTGTGGGCGCGGATCATGCGGGCGCTGAAGGTATCGCTCACCACGCCGGCGCGGATGCCGGGCAGCTTGTTGGCGCTCATGGCCATTCCCTGGCCGGTGCCGCAGACGAGGATGCCCAGATCGGCGCCCCCGGCGGCCAGTAGATCGGTCACCTTGCGGGCGTAGTCGGGATAGTCCACCGATTCGCTGCCGTCGGTGCCCTGATCGAGGATCTCGTGACCGAGCTCGGCGACATACTCCACCAGCTCATTCTTGAGGTTGACCCCGCCGTGGTCTGCTGCGATGGCGATCTTCACGCGCATCCTCCGAGGTCAGTGAGTGTAGCAGGCGAGGGCGTAGAGGGAAGGGGGCAGTAGGGGCGGGGTCTACCCGCCCGGGTTTCGTGCAGGCGCAAACAGAAGGGGCGGGTAGAGCCCGCCCCTACACGAATCGTGATGATTTCTCTCAGACCTTGCTGAGAACGAGGCAGGCGTTGGTGCCACCAAAGCCGAAGGAATTGCTCATGACGTGCTCAAGCTGCTTGTCACGGGCGGCATTGGCGCAGTAGTCGAGATCGCACTCGGCGTCCTGGTCTTCGAGATTGATGGTTGGGGGAATCTTGCCCTCGTTGAGCGCCATGATAGAGAAGCAGGCTTCTACCGCGCCAGCCGCGCCGAGCAGGTGACCCGTCATGGACTTCGTCGAGGAAACAACGATACTGCCCGCTGCTTCGCCGAAGACGGCGCGAATGGCCTTGGTCTCGTTCACATCGCCCACCGGGGTGCTGGTTCCATGGGCGTTGACGTAGCCTACCTTGCTGGCGTCGATGCCCGCGTCCTTTAGCGCCATGCGCACCGCGCGTGCCGGGCCCTCGGTCGTGGGGGCGGTGATGTGGTTGGCGTCGCAGGAGAGGCCGTAGCCCGAGACCTCGGCATAAATCATCGCGCCGCGCGCCCTGGCATGCTCGTATTCCTCGAGCACCAGCACGCCGGCACCCTCACCCATGACGAAGCCATCGCGGCCGGCGTCCCAGGGGCGCGAAGCGCGCTCTGGCTCGTCATTGCGCGTCGAGAGGGCGCGCATCGCCGCGAAGCCGCCGACTCCCAGGGGAGTCGTGGCCATCTCGGCGCCGCCGGCAAGCATCACGTCGGCATCGCCGCGCTGGATGATGCGCGTGGCCTCGCCGATGGAATGGGCACCGGTGGCACAGGCCGAGACCGGCGACCAGCTCGGGCCCTGCAGGTTGTAGCGGATGGAAATCTGGCCGGGGGCCAGGTTGATGAGCAGCATGGGAATGAAGTGCGGGGTGAGACGGCCGTAGCCCTTCTCCTGCACGACGTCCTTGTTTTCCTCAATGGTGGAGAGGCCGCCGATGCCCGAGCCCACGACGCAGCCCGCGCGCGGGGCGAGCTCTTCACTCACTTCCAGGCCCGATTGCTTCATGGCCTGTGCGGCCGCTGCCATGGCGAGCTGGATGAAGGGGTCATTCTTGCGAGCTTCCTTCTTGTCCATCCACAACTCGGGGTTGAAGTCCTTGACCTCACCGGCGATCTGGCTGCGCAGTTCGGAGGGGTCGAAGCGCGTGATGCGCCCGATGCCGCTCTTTCCCGCCAGTAGGTTCTTCCACGTTGTGGCAAGGTCATTGCCAAGTGGTGTGACTGCTCCCATACCCGTGACGACGACTTTTCTCTGATCCGTCATATCCCTGCTACTCCGACGTTACCTGGTGCCCAGTCGCTACGAAGGCCACAGCCACTCTACAAGGTGCGGCTGCGGCCTTCCAGCATTCTTCGAGAATGGAGAGGCTGCCTCAGGCGGCCTTTGCCTTCTCGATGAAGGCGATGGCGTCGCCAACGGTCTTGATGTTCTCGGCCGCTTCGTCGGGAATCGAGATGTCGAATTCCTCTTCCATGGCCATGACAAGCTCCACAACGTCGAGGCTGTCGGCGCCCAGATCGTCGATGAAGGCCGCCTCGGGCTTGATCGCATCGGCATCGGCGCCGAGTTGATCGACGATGATGGCCTTCACTTTTTCCAGTAGTTCTGCACTCATGATTTCGTATCTCCTTGGCTCTAAGCCCTGATTTCTTTTGGTCTTCAAATTCCGGCGCGGCGCTACATGTAGAGCCCGCCGTTAACGTCCAATACTGCGCCCGTCATGTAGGACGAGTCCTCGCAGGCAAGAAAGGCGACCGCTTTGGCGATCTCTTCGGGCTTGCCCACGCGCCCGAGCGGAATGTTGCCCGTGAGCTCTTCGCCCGCGCCCTCAATGATGTGGCCGGTCATATCCGTCTCGATGAAGCCCGGGCACACGGCGTTGACGCGCACGTTGCGCGAGCCCAGCTCTTTGGCGACGCTCTTGGTCATGCCGATGATACCGGCTTTCGAGGCCGAGTAGGCCGTCTGCCCGGCATTGCCGGAGCGGCCCACCACGCTGGAGAGATTGATGATGGACCCGGCGCGCTGCTTCATCATGGCGCGCCCGACGCTCTTGATCAGGTAGAAACTGCCGCTGAGGTTCGTCGCAATGACCGCGTCCCAGTCGTCCTGGGTCGTGCGGATCAGAAGCTGGTCCTTGTTGACGCCCGCGTTGTTGACGAGGATATCGAGGACCTTCTTGTCGGCAAGGATCTGTTTGATCGCCGCGTCGGAGGCCTCGGCGTCGGCCACATCGAACCCGATTGCCTCGGCGCTGCCGCCGGCCTTCTCGCAGAGCGCCACGGTCTCTTTGGCGGCGTCCTCACCTGAGCGGTAGTTCACCAGCACGTGGGCGCCGCGGGAGGCGAGCTCCACACAGATGGCGCGCCCAATGCCGCGCGAGCCGCCGGTAACCAGCGCGATTTTTCCTTCAAGGGTTGCGGTGCTCATGGATGTTTCCTCAGGCCGCCTGCAGGGCGGCGAGCGCCTTTTCGAGTGATTCGCAGTCGGCGACGTTCACAGCGGCAAGCTTGCGGTCGATGCGCTTGAGAAGGCCCGAGAGCACGCGGCCCGGGCCGACCTCGACGAAGCGCTCGGCGCCAAGCTGCTGCAACTTCATCACGGTATCC
>JAGRBM010000575.1 GCA_020434085.1 Chrysiogenia bacterium
ACGTGCAGGATTGGCAGGGCAGTCTGCGCTTCCTGGACGTCGGCGCGCTCGTCTACTACCTCAAGGCCGTGCCGTGGCTGGTGCCGGGCTTCAGTGTTGCCACGCAGCGTGACACGCTGTTCGCACTGCAAGATCGTCTGGATGCCGACGGGGAACTGCGCTTCACAGCGCGCAAGTATCTGATCGAAGCACGCAAGGAGTGAGCGATGGCGGCCGAGAGCGAGCCCTATCTCCAGCTACAGATGGTGTGGCCCGACCACCTGCTCGACCAGCCGCCGGTGGTGCGCGTGGCGCCGGGCTATCACCTGCGCACCTACCGTCCGGGGGACGAGCCGCGCTTCTACGAGGTGATGGCGCTGGCCGGCTGGCCCGGCTGGGACGACGAACGGTTGCGCCCGTGGATCGCCCGCATCCCGCCGGGGAGCTGGTTCATGGCGGTGCACACGGCCAGCGACACAATCGTCGCCACAGCCATGGGGCTGCACGACCACTCGGACGATCATCCCTTTGGCGGCGAGTTGGGCTGGGTGGCGGCGGACCCCGCGCACACGGGGCAGGGGCTCGGCCTGGCGGTCTCGGCCGCGGTCACGGTAAGGCTGCTGGCCGCCGGCTATCGCAACGTCCACCTCTACACCGAGCACTGGCGGCTGGCGGCGATCAAGAGCTACTTCAAGCTGGGATACGTGCCCTTCCTCTACGCGCCGGAGATGGCGCAGCGCTGGCGTGCGCTCTCTTTGGAACTGGGCTGGCCTTACACCCCGGAAGCTTGGCGTAGCGAGTAAACATGGTACAGCGCTGCCCTTGTCCCATGTGTCATTGAATGTGCAGTGGTGATTCCCTGGGCATGCAAGGCCTGCACGGCTGGCGTCGAGAGGCTCGAATGGATCGTTCCGCACTGGCGACTATTGCCCAAGAGACGATGGAGATACTGCGCGTCGGCGCCTACGATCTGCCGTCCGGTGCGCGAGTTGATCTGACAGCGGCAATCGATCGCTGCAATGCAGGGACGCGTGAGTGGCAGCCCGACGAACTGGCACAGCTTGAGAGCCAGGTTCTTGGCAGGGCGCCGAAGCGGGCAGGGACCACGGTTGAAGTTTTCAACGAAAGCACGCTGGCCGGCGCCGCCGAGCTTGCGCGGGTCCGGCGCTTCCAGCGCGTGGGCGTGCTGAACTTCGCTTCAGCGCGCAGACCCGGCGGCGGTTTCCTAAACGGGGCCGCCGCGCAGGAGGAGAGCCTGGCGCGCAGCTCTGCGCTCTTTGCCTCGCTTTCCCAGGTTTCTGAATTCTATGTCGCGCACCGGCGCCTGCGCGATCCTCGCTATTCCGACCGCATGATTTACTCGCCTGGCTGCCCGGTCTTTCGCGATGATAGCGGCGCGCTGATGAGCGCGCCCTATGCCGTCGACTTCATCACGAGCGCGGCGCCCAATGCCGGCGCGCTCTCCAGGCGCAGCTCCCGCGCCGGCCTACCCGCTATCCTCAAACAGCGCGCCGGCAAACTACTGGCGCTGGCCTGCGATCAGGGGTGTGATGCCCTGCTGCTTGGTGCATGGGGCTGCGGTGTCTTTCGCAATGATCCGGAAGTTGTGTCTGGGGTCTTTGGAGAATTGTTGCTGCCGGGCGGTGCATACTTCGGCAGGTTTGCGCACCTGCGCTTCTCCGTATTGAGCTCCGGCGAAGACCAGACAAACTATCTGGCCTTCGCCGAACGTTTTTCCGAAACCGGACCGGCCACCCGCAGTGACCGATCCTCCTGATTTCGCGCTCGCTTTCCCGCTTCCCTTCGCGCCCCCTTCGCGTCTTCGCGGCTATCTTTCTGCCCCCAAAACTCTGCCCTTCTTCGCGCCCCCTTTGCGCCTTGGCGTCTTCGCGGCTATCTTTCTGCCCCCAAAACTCTGCCCTTCTTCGCGCCCCCTTTGC
>JAGRBM010000576.1 GCA_020434085.1 Chrysiogenia bacterium
AGATGAGCACGCCCTTCATCTCGGCGACATAGGAATCGGCCGTTCCAAAATCCGTGGTCAGTGTGAGCAGCGCAGGCATGGGAAGATCCTAGCGCGCCGGGGGCGTTTGAAAAAACGGCGAGAGCGGGCAGCCCTCGCAGCGCGGCTTGCTGCGACAGTAATCCTTGCCTACGTGGACGATCTGGGCGTGAAATTCGTTGTAGGTGGCCAGGTCCTGGGGGAGCTGGCCCGTGCAGAAATCCTGCAGGTGGTCGTAGCCGATCTCCTCGTCCACCAGGGCGTGGCGCGAGAGGATTCGGCGGGTGTAGGCATCCACGACGAAAACCGGGTGCCCGGCCGCGTAGCAGAGAATGGAGTCGGCGGTTTCTTTTCCGACCCCGTGCACGCCCAGCAGCCAGGCGCGCAGCTCGCCCGTCGGCGCGGCGAACATCCTACTTAGATCGCCGCGCCAGTCATCCATCACGGCACCAACAAGGCTCTTGAGCCGCTTGCTCTTCAGGTTGAAGTAACCGGCCGGTTGGATGAGCGCGGCCAGCTCATCGTGGGAGATCTGGTGGAGCTTCTTCAGGGAGAGCAGTCGCTCGCGCTTGAGGTTCGCGATGGCCTTCTCCACGTTGGTCCAGGCTGTGTTCTGCACCAGCACCGCGCCGACCATGACTTCCAGCGGCGTCTCGCCGGGCCACCAGCCCAGCGGGCCATAGTGCTTGCTCAGCGCGCGGTGATAGCGCAGCAGCGGCGTGGATTTGGGGGCGCTGGGCATGGCGTCGGTCTCCGCCCCCAAGCCTACAACAAATGGAGAAATTGGGATTGGGAGGGCCCTCCCGAAAAGACTAGAGTGCCGCCGCGATGGCAGATGAGAGCGACAACAAACTCCCCAGGGCGCGCGGCCTCAAACGCGAGGGCTTTGGCAAGTCCCGCATGAGCCAGGAACTGGGCCTGAAGAAAAAGCACCGCAAGGCCGTGGGCGGCGAGGATGCGCCCGAGGGCATCGTGCTGGGTCACGTGCGCGTGGTGCTGCTGAGTACCGCCGGCGCCGGGAACATCGGTCAGTGCTGCCGCGCCATGCTCAACATGGGGCTCACGCGTCTCTATCTGGTCAACCCGTGCAAGGAGTGGCGCTCTTCCCAGTCGCGGCAGATGGCCGTGGGCGCCGCGTGGGAACTACTCAAAAACGCAACCGTCTGTGAGAGCATCGAGGAAGCACTGGCGGGAACTCACTACGCCATCGCCGTGACCTCGGCTACGCACCGCAAGCGCACCAACGTGCAGAAGTACGAGCACCTGCTCCCGCGGCTGAGCGATTCATCCCACGAGGGTGACGTCGCCCTTGTCTTCGGCAACGAAGCCAACGGCATGAGCAATGAAGAGATCCACGCCTGTCACGAGGCCGGTGAGCTGATGACCAATCCAAACTACAGCTCGCTCAACCTGGCGCAGGCCGTTCTGCTCGCCACCGCGCAGGTCTACGCGTACCGCCGCGAGAACCCGCCGCCCGAGCGCCCGTACCCCACCGCCACCCATGATCAGCTCGAATATTTTTACGAGCACCTCTGGCGCGTTCTCGAACGCACCCATTTCATGCCCAAGCAGAATCCCATGGCGCTCTTCGAGCAGATCCGCGCCATGTACGGGCGCATTCCCCTCGAAGACCGCGAGGTCAACCTGCTGCGGGGAATTCTCAGTCACTTCGAATGGAATCTGGACAACCCGGGCAAGGCGGATTGAGGCGGTAGGGGGCCACGGATTCAGTGGATGCGATCTGATGCCGAGTAGGGGCGGGGTCTACCCGCCCCTCCTCCTCCGGTATTCCGGATCATCCTGCCAGTTCACGGGGTTTGCAGAGATATAATCGCGAATGCGTCCAAGAGATTCATCGTTTCGAATGATGTGGTCGTAGTAGCCCCGCTGCCAGAGCTGTCCACCCAGTTGCCGGATGTCCTTTGCGCAACGCTTGGCCGCTTCATACTTGAGCCAGGCGATGCAGTTCCCGAGTGGTTGGGAGCAGGTCGAGGGCGTGGTTCCGATCCACAGGATGCCATGCAAGTGGTTGGGCATGAGAACGAACTGATCGAGTTCGACATGTGGGAACTGAGCCGGCAAGTCGTTCCACGCATTTCGGACGGACTGTCCGATTTCCGAATCGAAGGATTCACCGTTTGAGATCGTGCTGAGAATCTCGCGGCGTTGCCAGGTGCAGATTGTGACGAAGTAAGCGCCCTGTCGCGAATAATCCCATCCGCGGAGGCGCAGTGAATTCTTGCGGCGGTGGGGTTCGATCTCCATACCGCCAATTTCTCGCAAACACCGTGCCAGTGGCTACGAAAAAGGGGCGGGTAGACCCCGCCCCTACATCCGGAAATGAAATTCTAGATATCAGGCTGCGTGCACCAAATCCGTGTGCATCCGTGGTTTCAACTCTCAGAAATCAAAGCTCTCCTGCGTCGTGACCGGCAGGTTGGAAAGCCGGGCGCGCAGTTCGCTCAGCACGCCGAGGGTCTGTTTGCGGATCTCAAAGATGCGCCGGCGGCTGGCGTCACCGTCG
>JAGRBM010000577.1 GCA_020434085.1 Chrysiogenia bacterium
CTTCGGGCGTGCGAAGGTCGAAGAAATTTTCCACTCCGACCTGAACGGGAATGGGCGCGGTTGTAGGACCGGCCAACGGATAGGCCACATGCCGTTCCCAGAGCGCGCGTTCCACGCACCCGGTCAGCAGCAGCGCTGCGAGCGGCAGCCACCGGCACGCTCGCGAAAATCCTGCTTGCATACTCCCCCCCTCCATGGCCCTGCCGAAAGTATAGGGGGGCGCCTGCGGGAGCAAAAGAAAAACCCCGACCATCGGCCGGGGTTTCACTGGAAACTTGATACTTGCGCGGGCGGTCTAGAACTCGTCCTTCTTGACGATCTCGCGACCCTTGTACTGGCCGCAGTGGATGCAGGCGCGGTGCGGGAAGGTCATTTCCATGCAGTTGGGGCACTCGACCATGCCCGGCGCACGCAGGGCGTGATGGGAGCGACGCGAGTCGCGGACGGATTTGCTGGTTTTTCGCTGCGGAGTGGCCATTGCCCTTACCTCAGTTCACTTTCACGGGTTTCCCGGAATGTCCCCAAAAGGACTCGGGAGGCGCCGTATCTACCCGAATCCCGGGGGGATTTCAAGCCTTTTGAGAATTCCGGGCGCTACTTGCTGCCCGAAGGGTCGATTTTGAGGCCTTTGAGGGCCGAAAACGGGTTTTCCCGCTCTTCGGCCTCCTCCTGTCCGGCATCGACCCAGACCTCGTCGGGGGCGTCGCGGAAGCGCTCGGCGACGACTTTGACGGGCAGGTTGATGGCGATGTGCTCGTAGAGGATCGGGGTGAGATCAAGCTCCTCGCCGCTGTAGGTCCATTCCTCCAGGTCGGCGCTGCTGAGTTCCACCTCGTCCTCGGCGCTCTCGCGCAGGGCGGACTCGGCCTTGCTCAGCGCCAGGTCGAGGCGCTCGTCGAAGGTGCAGGGCACGGGCTCGTTGCTGCGCGCGCAGGGCATCTCGTAGTCGAAGCGCACGGGACCCTTGATGCGCAACACGCCGGCGATCTTCTCGATGTCGAGATCGGCCCAGATCTCACCTTTCACGGTGATTTCCAGCTCGCGCGAGTCGAAGGGGCCTTCGGGGCTTTTCCCGGCCAGGAACGCCTCGCGCACCTCAAGGCGCTTGCCCTCGGGCTTGATCTCTTCAATGCGGATGGTGAGGTGCTCACTCATGGGCGCGAACATAACCACCCCGCAGCCCCGGGGGAAGGGGGAATTGAACCGCCAAGGCGCCAAGGACGCCAAGGGGGTTGTGCCGATCCGCTCAATTCGGGACTTGCCCGATGTCGCTCGATCCCTGAACCGGAAATTTCTATTTCTGTCCTACCTTGGCGTTCTTGGCGCCTTGGCGGTTTCGCATTTTCCTATCTGGCCAGATGCGCGAAGCGGTTTACCAGCGGCTTGCCGGCGATTTCCTGCTGGTCGCGCTCCCAGCCGATCTGCATGGAAGGGCGCCGCATGCGGGCCTTGGTGGTGCCGACGGCTTTGGGAACCAGGCGCGCTGCCTGCGCGGCGGCCTGCTCGATGGCGAGCTTGAGGACTTCCTCGTGGGAGGGCGCCAGGTGGTGAGTGATGCCCAGCTCGAGGGTCTCTTTGGGGCTCATGATGCGCGCGCGCAGGATGAGATCGTCACGCACGGCGTTGGGAATCATGTGCTCGACAACGGCGAGCGTCCAGTGGGAGATCGGCAGGCCGTTGACCATCTCGTTGAGGCCGTAGCGGTGCTCGTCATTGTCGATGGCGCAACGGTAGTCGCAGCAAAGATACAGGATGAACCCGCCCGCGAGCGCATGGCCCGTGCCTGCGGCAATCACCGGCGCGGGAAAGCACCAGAGGGCGTCGATCATTTTATAGAAATTCTCGAGCGTGGCCTGCAGCTCCTCGGGGGTGAGCTTGGGAAGGGTTTTGAGATCCAGCCCACCGCAGTAGATGCGCTCCTTGCCCATGAGCACCAGCGCCTTCACTTCTTCCTTCTTCGCGTGTTCGAGCGTGGAGATCATCTCCTGGAAGAAGTTGTCCTGCATGGCGTTGGCCTTGCCGTCATCCATTGTGACGACGCCAACGTCGCCTTCCTTATAGAAGTTGATCACTCGGCTGGGCATGGGTTTTTCTCCTGCGGAAGTATTCGGAGCTGCGAGCCTAGCCCGCAGCAGTAGCGCGAGGAAAGGGCGCTTTCCCGCTCGTCCTGAGCTTGTCGCAGGTCGAACGGAGCTATTTCTTCCTGGCCTTCAAACGCTTCTTGGCAACTTTTACCTTATTGGCAAGAATTTTAATCTTATCGCGTACGGCTTCGGGGTGTAGATCTTTGATCTCAGGAAATTCTTCGATGGCGTATTCGAACATTTCCGCTTGCGTCGTGAGCGTACAGAATGTCTCGTCTTTTAGTAGAGAGTCTAGCGGCTTCAGCGCTCTTTCTTCGCGCTCTTCTTCTTCCCGCTCTTTGGCCTCTTGTTCCTCTTCGAGCTCGATGAGTCTGGCCTGCCAGCCATTTTGGAGCGTCTCAATTGCTGCGCTTCGGAGAGCAGCAAATCCTTCACCCCATGGCTCTTGATCCATGTAGTAGAGACGCGCTTCTGGTGTAATGCACATCATCGTAACCGACATATGGTCGCCAATATGCTGTTTGAAAGGCTTGAGTTTGGGTTCGACCTTGGTGAGGTCTTCACCGGATTCATCGTCATATTCGTCATCGGCATGGAAGCGATCAGGCCTTATCTCTGTTGGGTCGGCGAAGAAGAGGTCTTCGTATAAATCGAGAAATTGAAAGAATATGGCGCGGGCACCGATGTGTTTGCATGATTCAAGAAAAGTATCCAGATCCCCGTCGACCCATAAAGCGGACCGTTCTGCTCCGTCGATTCCGTTGGTGACGTGGATTGGTATTAGCTCATGTTTTGCTATTTTGTCTCTAATCTCTTGAATGTCCATGACTTCCCCTTGGTTCTGGTTGGATGCAGGGACCATTGCATGAGGGACTCCCAATGTAACTAATCCGCACGCAGTCGCTCCAGCGCCCAGTTCGCATGTTCCCGCAGGATCTCGTCGTCGCAGTCCTCGAGGAACGCTTCGATGAGCGCAATCGCCTCGACATCGCCCGAATTGCCCAGCGCGATGAGCGCGTTGCGCTTCAGGCCCCGGCCCTTCGCGCGTCGAAGCGGCGATCCGAGGAATTCATCCTCGATCTCCATGGGGTGGGTCTCGAGGATCCATTTCAGATCGAGCCTCGCGTGGCCAGCGCGCGGCTCGAAGTCACGCTCGCTCGTGGTGATCGGCTCGCGGTTCCAGGGGCAGACTTCCTGGCAGATGTCGCAGCCGAAGACCAGGTCGCCGAACTTCTCCCGCAGCTCCTCCGGAATCGCGCCGCGGTTTTCGATCGTCTGGTAGGAAATGCAAAGGCGTGAGTCGAGCACGCCCTTGCCCGCAAAGGCATCGGTGGGGCAGGCATCCAGGCATGCGGTGCAGGTGCCGCAATCGGGCATGCGTTTGTGTACGGCCGGGCCGGGTTCGAGTGCGCGGTCGATGATTACCTCGGCAAGGAAGAGATAGGAGCCGCCCTCTGGATCGATGAGGCAGGTGTTGTGACCGATCCAGCCAAGGCCCGCCTGCCGCGCGTAGCTGCGCTGCAGGACCGGGCCGGTGTCCACGTTCAGGTAGGTGCTGACCCCCGGAAGGATCGCCTCGATCTTCCGGCGGAGCTTCTTGAGCCGCTTGTTGATGAGCTGGTGGTAGTCGCGTCCCCAGGCGTAGCGCGAGACCGTGCCCCCAAAGCGCGGGGCGTCGGTGGGCGCTGTGTTTGCCAGGTAGAACATGCCGAGGCTGAGCACGCTGGCCGCGCCGGGCAGGAGGACGCCCGCGTCGGCGCGCTCGGCGCTGCGGGCCCCGATCCACTCCATGTCGGCGTCGTGGCCCGCCTCGCGCCAGCGGCGGAAGTGGGCGAGGTCGGCCTCGGGCAGCCGCGCCGGGGTCAGCGCCGCGCGCGAAAAACCCAGCTCGGCCGCCGCTGCGAGGATTTGCTCGGTGATTTCAGGGCCTTCGCTCATTCAGAGCGCCAGTATAGCGGGCTGAATCCGCCAGGCGATGCTGCCAAAGGGGCAGGGCAGGCTTGCTTTTGGCTTCCTGATTATTCATCCTCTCATCCGCTTTAACGGATGAAGCAATGAATGACCTGGCTACAACAACCGAGCTCTGCCGCCTGATGGGCGAGCCTACCCGCCTGCGCTTTCTGGGCGTGCTCGGTGAGGAAGCGCTCACCGTGGCCGAGCTCATGCAGGTCACGGGCGTCACCCAGTCGCGGGCCTCGGCCCACCTGGCCAAGCTCAAGGAAGCGGGCCTGGTCCATGACCGCCCGGCCGGGCCGGCGACATTCTACGCGCGCGCCGACGAGAGCATGAGCGGCGAGGCGCGCGCCCTCTGGGACGTGCTGCGCGGCCAGACCAGTGATGCGCTCTTTGAGGAAGACGCCCAGCGCGCCCGCGCCATTGCCGCCGCGCGCGCCGGTGAGGGCGTCAAGTGGGCCGACACCGTGGCCGGACAGATGGAGCGCCACTACTCGCCGGGACGGACCTGGGAAGCCACCGCCCGCGGGCTGCTGGGGCTGTGCGAGCTGGGCGACGTGCTTGATGTCGCGTCGGGAGACGGTGTGAACGCCGAGCTCGTTGCGCCGCGCGCGAAATCGGTGACCTGCATCGATGCGAGTGAAAAGGTCATCGAAGCAGGGCGGCGGCGGCTCGCGCACCTTGGCAACGTCCGCTTCGAGAGCGGCGACATGCACGCGCTGCCCTTTGCGGATGCAAGCTTCGACCAGGTGCTGTTGATGAACGCGCTGCAGTACGCCAAGAGGCCCGCGCAGGTCGCTGCCGAGGCGGCGCGCGTCCTGCGAAAGGGCGGGCTGCTCACGCTGGTAACGCTCAAGCGCCACCGGCACGAGGGCGCGGTGCGCCCCTACAACCACGAGAACCTGGGCTTTGCGCCCGGACAATTGAAGCGCCTTCTGGAGAAGGCAGGCCTTGCGGTAGGCACCTGCGCGGTGACCTCGCGCGAGTCCAAACCTCCACATTTCGAAATTATCTCGGCCTACGGCCGCAGGAAATAATCCCGGCCCCGGGCCGGCCGAAGCAAGGAAGAAACACCATGAGCACGCGCGAGCAGCGGATCGCTGCCCTCCATGAAGAACTCAGCAAGCGCATCCTCGTCCTCGATGGGGCGATGGGCACGATGATCCAGCAGTACAAATTTGAAGAGGCCGACTATCGCGGCGGGCGTTTTGCCGACTACGATCGCGACCTGAAGGGCAACAACGACCTGCTCACGCTCACCCAGCCCCAGGCTATCGGGGATATTCACCGCGCCTATCTCAAGGCCGGCGCCGACATCATCGAGGCCAATACCTTCTCGTGCACGCGGGTGGCACAGGCCGACTACGGGCTGGAGGATCTGGCCTACGAGCTGAGCGTCGAGGGCGCGCGCCTTGCCCGCAAGGTCTGTGATGAATTTGAGGCCGCCGACGGTAGGCCGCGCTTTGTCGCGGGCATTCTGGGACCGACCAATGTGACCGCCTCGATCTCCCCGGACGTGAACGATCCGGGCTACCGCGCCGTGACCTTCGACCGGCTCGTTGCCGACTACACCGAGAACGCGCGCGGGCTCATCGAGGGCGGCACGGACATCCTGCTCATCGAGACGATCTTCGATACGCTCAATGCCAAGGCCGCGGTCTTTGCCGTGCGAAAGCTCTTTGACGAGACCGGCGAGCGCCTTCCCGTGATGATTTCCGGAACGATCACGGACGCCAGCGGTCGCACGCTCTCGGGGCAGGTGACCGAGGCGTTTTACAACTCGCTCTGCCATGCCGAGCCGGTGAGCATTGGTCTGAACTGCGCGCTCGGTGCCGACCAGCTCCGCCAGTACGTCGAGGAACTCTCGCGCGTGGCGCAGACTCATGTGAGCGCCCATCCCAACGCGGGTCTTCCCAACGAGTTCGGCGAATACGACGACACGCCCGAAGGCATGGCCGCGCAGATCGGCGAGTGGGCGCGCAGCGGCTTCCTCAACATCGTGGGCGGCTGCTGCGGCACGACGCCCGCGCACATTCAGGCCATTGCCGACGCGGTGAAGGGACTGGCCCCCCGCAAGATCCCGGAGCGCCCGGTGCGATGCCGGCTCTCGGGGCTGGAGCCGCTCACCATCGGACCCGAGAGCAACTTCGTCAACGTGGGCGAGCGCTCCAACGTGACGGGCTCGGCCAAATTCCGGCGCCTCATTACCGAGGGCGACTACGAGGCCGCCCTCGACGTGGCGCGCGAGCAGGTCGAAAACGGCGCCCAGATCATCGACGTGAACATGGACGAGGGCATGCTCGACTCCCAGGCGGCGATGGTGAAGTTCCTGAACCTCATCGCCGCCGAGCCCGACATCTCGCGCGTGCCGGTGATGATCGATTCCTCCAAGTGGCCGATCATCGAGGCGGGTTTGAAGTGCGTCCAGGGCAAGGGCGTGGTGAACTCCATCTCCATGAAGGAGGGCGAGGAAGCGTTCCTCGCCCAGGCGAGGCTTGCCCGGCGCTACGGCGCGGCGGTCGTGGTCATGGCCTTCGACGAGGAGGGCCAGGCCGATACCATCGAACGCAAGGTCGACATCTGCGCGCGCGCCTACAAGCTTCTCACGGAGCAGGTCGGTTTCCCGCCCGAGGACATCATCTTCGATCCCAACATCTTCGCCGTGGCGACGGGCATTGAAGAGCACAACAACTACGGCGTCGCCTTCATCGAGGCCACGCGGCGGATCAAGAAAGAGCTGCCCCATGCGCTGGTGAGCGGCGGCGTCTCCAACGTGAGCTTCTCGTTCCGCGGCAACAATCCCGTGCGCGAGGCGATCCACTCGGTGTTCCTCTTTCACGCCATCGCGGCCGGGATGGACATGGGCATCGTCAACGCCGGGCAGCTCGAGGTCTATGAGGAAATTCCCAAGGACCTGCTCGAGCGTGTCGAGGACGTGATCCTCAACCGCCGTCCCGATGCGACAGAGCGCCTCGTGGAGTTTGCCGAGACCGTCAAGGGCGGCGAAAAGGAAGCCAAGCAGGATCTCGAGTGGCGCGGCTGGCCTGTGGCCAAGCGGCTCGAACATGCGCTCGTTAAAGGCATCGCCGACTACGTCGAAGAGGATACCGAGGAAGCGCGCGCCGCCGCGACGCGCCCGCGCGATGTGATCGAGGGCCCGCTCATGGACGGCATGAACGTCGTGGGCGACCTGTTCGGCTCGGGCAAGATGTTCCTGCCGCAGGTCGTAAAGAGCGCCCGCGTGATGAAAAAGGCCGTGGCCTACCTGATTCCATATATCGAGGAAGAGAAGGCGAAGAACGACGACACCTCCTCGAACGGCCGCGTTGTGCTTGCCACCGTCAAGGGAGACGTCCACGACATCGGCAAGAACATCGTGGGCGTGGTGCTCCAGTGCAACGGCTACGAGGTGATCGACCTGGGTGTCATGGTTCCTGCGCAGAAGATCCTGGACACTGCCAGGGAAGTCAGCGCCGACATCATCGGGCTCTCGGGACTCATTACGCCCTCGCTCGATGAGATGGTTCACGTCGCCAAAGAGATGGAGCGCCAGGACTTCCGCGTCCCGCTGCTCATCGGCGGCGCTACCACGAGCAAAGTGCACACCGCCGTAAAGGTGGCGCCGGGCTACGAAGGCGCGACAGTCTATGTCACCGACGCCTCGCGCGCGGTGGGCGTGGCCAGCAAGCTGCTCAGCGAAGGCCAGCGCGCGGGCTATCTCGAAGAGCTGCGCGCCGAGTATGACCAGGTGCGTGCCAAACACGCAGGGCGCCGCAGTAAGAGCAAGTCGCTTTCGCTGCAGGCGGCGCGCGAGAACCGCGTGCCCATCGACTGGAGCGCCGAGGCGCCGGCGAGGCCGAGCTTTACCGGCACGAAGGTCTTTGAGGACTACCCGCTCGAAGAACTGCGCGCCTACATCGACTGGACGCCCTTCTTCCAGACCTGGGAGCTGGCGGGCCGCTACCCGGCCATTCTCGAGGACGAGACCGTGGGCGAAGAAGCGCGCAAGCTGCTGGCCGACGCCAACAAGATGCTCGACGAGATCATCGCCGGAAAGCTGCTCCATGCCCGCGCAGTGCTGGGGCTCTTCCCCGCGAACGCTACGGGCGACGACATCGAGGTCTACGAAGACGAGAAGCGCAACAAAGTGCGGGCGAAGCTCCACACCCTGCGCCAGCAGATGGAGAAGGCGCCGGGCCGTCCGAGCTTTGCGCTCGCCGACTTCGTGGCTCCCAAGGACTCGGGCAAGGCCGACTACGTGGGCGCCTTCGTGGTGACCGCGGGCATCGGGCTGGAAGAGATCGTGAAGAAATACGAGGCCGACCACGACGACTACCACGCCATCATGGCCAAGGCGCTGGCCGACCGCCTGGCCGAGGCCTTTGCCGAGCGGCTGCATGAGCGCGTGCGCAAGGAACTGTGGGGCTATGCGGCGGGTGAGAAACTGGCCAGCGAAGAGCTCATTGCCGAGCAGTACCAGGGCATCCGCCCCGCGCCGGGCTACCCGGCCTGTCCCGATCACACCGAGAAGGGCACGATCTTCGAGCTGCTGGGCGCGGAGGATGCCGCCGGCGTGAAACTCACCGAGAGCTACGCCATGTGGCCCGCCGCCGCGGTGAGCGGGCTCTACTTCGCTCATCCAAAGGCGCAGTACTTCGGGCTCGGAAAGATCCAGCGCGACCAGGTCGCCGA
>JAGRBM010000578.1 GCA_020434085.1 Chrysiogenia bacterium
GTGAACGGCCAGGTTCATCTTGGCCAGGCGGATGGTGGTGGCGTTCTTCTCCAGTCCGTTGAAGGTGAACCGCCGGGTGGGATCGTCGTCCCGTTCCTCCACGACGCGGGCGCTCTGCACAAACATGCCGCCGGAGCCGCAGGCCGGGTCCAGCACGGTGCCGCGCTCGGGGTCAAGCACATGCGCGATGAGCGAGACCAGCGAGATGGGGGTGAAGAACTCGCCCGCATCATGGGCCTTCTGATCTGCAAATTGGGTGAGGAAGTATTCGTAGATGCGGCCGAAGACGTCGCCTTTGACTGTTTTCAATTCCTCGGGGTTGAGCGTGCGCAGCAACTGGCCGAGCACGTCGTTGTCCAGCTCCTGGTATTCACTCTTTGGCAGGATGCCCCGCAGGTTGTCGTAATCCTTTTCGATGGACTCCATGGCCTCGATGATGGCCTTTGCCCGATCGGCGCTGCCGGGCAACGAGACGAGATAGTCGAACTGTGCCTGCGGCTGCAGATAAATGGCGCTCTGCTGGGAAAAGTCCTCCTTGGTCAGCGCCCGCGTCTTGCCGCCGCGAGTCGGCAAGTTGGCTTCGATCACGTCCTTGACACCAAGGAAGCGGCTGTAGGCATGGCGCAGGAAGACCAGGCCCATGACCGGCAGGAAATACTCGTTGCTGGCGTAGTTGGAGTTGGCGCGCAGGGTGTCCGCCGCACTCCAGAGCCGCTTCTCAATGGCTTCGATGTGTTCAAGCTGGGCCATGTGCACCTTCACTCCGCGGCGTCGGCTGCCCGCTCCCGTCGAGCTATCAGTCAGGCAAGCCCTTGGAATAACTGGATTTTTTACCTTCATCAAGCAGGTTTTGTTGCAAGGAGAAGCGGGAACCGTGCCCACCTGATTCAACCATACCCCGACCATGTGACACGACGTGACACAGGCCCGACCGACAATGGCTCCGGAGGGCTGAACCGTGTCCCATCGTCACGTCCCCGCAGGAGTGTTCGCTGTCTCAATTTCGGTCACCGTTTTCGCGGTGGCACTGGTCGGATTCGTCAACTCCGGCGAGGCTGCCGAAGCCACCTACGGCCGTTTCGACGACGTGACCCTCGATGGCTGCTATGACGGCGATACCTGCACCTTCACGATCCCCGACGTTCATCCGCTCCTGGGCGAGCGGATCGGCGTCCGCGTCCGGGGGATCGATGCGCCGGAGATTCGGGGGAGATGTGAAGCCGAGAAGGCGCTGGCACGGGCGGCCAGGGACCGGCTTCGAGCGCTGCTCGCCGAGGCCGTCCGCATCGACTTGGTGAATGTGTCCAGAGGGAAGTATTTTCGGATCATCGCCGATGTCGAGGCCGACGGGATGAATGTCGCCGACATTCTGCTTCGGGAGGGCCTTGGGAGAGGCTACTCTGGCCAGGCGCGGGAGGCGTGGTGCGTTGCAGAATGAAGATCACCCGAAGACGGATTGCACCCCCACGACGGCACGCGCTATGGGAAATGCCATGGACCTCGGCACTCTCGACAAACCGCTGGACGAAGACGAGCTCGCCGAATTGGGCCGGTTTCTGGCCTCCGATACCGTACCCGAAGGGTGCATGGACCTCTCCATGCTGGACGGATTCCTCACCGCCCTGATGGTCGGCCCCAGCGTCGTTCCACCCAGCCAGTGGCTCCCGCTCGTATGGGGCGACCCCGAGGGCCCCGAGTTTGAAACCATCGAGCAAGCGCAACGAATCACCTCACTTCTCCTGCGGCACATGAACGCGATCGGAAACCACTTGAGCGAAGAGCCCGAGAGCTTCGAGCCGATGTTCTACACCCGCGCCGTAGACGGTAACGAACGTACCATCGCAGACGAATGGTGCGAGGGCTTCCTGCGAGGAGTCGAGGAGGTCGGTTTCGAATCGTGGCGGGAGATGGTGGAAGACGAGGAGGGTGGCAAGTGGCTCGCCCAAGTGGCCGTGTTCGCCACCGAAGAGGGATGGAAAGTGCTCGATCAGCTGGTGGAGAAGGCTCCGGACCCGGATGCCTTTCACGAACGCCTCGTAGACCGGATTGCCCCGGCTGTGCGCCAGATACACGCATTCTGGCTGGAACGGCGCAA
>JAGRBM010000579.1 GCA_020434085.1 Chrysiogenia bacterium
TCATCGCCTTCGCCGAACCAGGCGTCGTTGGTCAGGTTGAGCAGCACCTGGTCCTCAGGACGCAGGGCCTTAAGCGTCATGGCCGGCAGGATCGCCTCGTAGCAGATCCCGGCGGCGAGCTTCATCCCCGCCACGTCGAAGGACGCGGGCTTTGTTCCTGGGGTAAAGGTTCCGCCGCCGCGAATCCACTGGCGAAGCTGGGGAATCAGGCCCTGAAGCGGCATGAACTCCCCGAAGGGGAGCAGACCGATCTTGTCGTAGCGCGCGGCGATGAGGTCGCCCGGCGCCACGCTGCCCGGCGCGCGGCCCGCAAGCGGCGCGAGCAGCACCGCCGAGTTGGTCAGGTACGGCTGGTGCTCGCCGGGCTTGAGACCCGCGAGCGTCGTCGCCGCGACCACCGGCACGCCCATCTCCTGCACGGCGTAAGTGAAATCGCGCCCCATGCTGAGCGCGTCGGCGGTGATGAAGGAACTGCCCGCAATGCCGCCCCACATGCGGAAGGGGAGCGAGGACTCGGCCAGCACGATCAGCTCGGCGCCGCCGGCCGCGGCCTCGCGCACCTGGGCAATCAGCTCGCCAAAGATTTCCTGCGCGGGCACCTCACGCTTTTTGAGAATCGGAATGTTGTTCTGCACGAGTGCGACCTTGTGCGCCTCGGCCTGTTCAAGATGCCCGTCCACCTGCGAGAGGCGCACGCCGCCGTAGATGCTTCCAAGAACAACAATGCCCGCAACGAGCGCCAGCGGCTTCCAGTGCAGCGGCTCCTTCGCACGAAGTTGCCTCAGCGCGTCGGTAAAGACGCCATTGGCCAGCACGACGACGAAGCTCACGAGCGAGGCCCCGCCGATGTCGGCGATCTGGGCAAAGGGCAGAAAGTTGTGCTGGCCCATGCCGACAAACCAGGGGAAGAGCTGCCAGACCTGGAAGACCACCACCGTGTAGGCAATGGCCGCCGCGAGCGCGGCCGGGAGTTTCGTCCGTTCATTGAGGCGCGCGGCGGCCCACACCCAGAGCGCCCAGATCAGCCCGTGCAGCAGGGAGAAGAGAATCAGCGTGAGGATCGCCATCGCCGGCGGCAGGTTGGAAAAGCGCACCACCGTTCCCGAGAGCCAGCGGAAGATGATCATGTGCGCCCAGAAACCGCCGAACCAGCCGACCAAAAACGCGCGGCGGCCCGAGAGCTCGGGCAGCACCCAGAGAATCGGGATCAGGCACACCCACTCGAGCGGCCAGGGATCGAGGCGCGAGATGCACAGCCCGCAGAGCACGGCGCTGAGCGCGGCTGCGCCGAGCTGGCGCCTGGTGTCGGGCGTCCGAAGCTCCCGCGTCAGGCCGGTGATCTTTTCTTTGAGCTTGCCGCTTGCCATGTGCGTCAGGAATCGTCCCGGGCTTTTTTGTAACCCTTGTAGAGCGAACTCGCGCGAACGCGCGCGAAGCGTGCGGCGCGGCGGGCGGCGCGAGCGCGCTCGCTCATGCTGCCGGCGCGCCCGAAGACGATCGCGGCGGCATCGCCGGCGGCCCATTCGAGCGACTTGATCGCGGCGTCCACGGGATTTTTCACCGGCGCGCGACCGAAGAGCTCCCACTCGAGCGCCGCCTCGCGCTCGATGCGGTCGGCCTCTTCGCTCAGCGGGCGGTGGTGGGAATGAAAGACGAAGCCCCATGGCTCGTAGGCGATCTTGTAGCCCGCGCGCAGCACCTCGCGCGCCCAGGCGACGTCCTCGCCGATGCTGACCTCGGGAAGCGGAATTTTCTCCCACACGCTCCGGCGAATGCAGCAGGCGGCCGAGTGAAACTCGCAGGCGGCGCGTTGCTCATCGGGCGCCATCGCGTCGAAAGCCGCGGGCGCAAACGGCCCGGTCATGTGGGGCTTTTCACTTCCCATGGGCGCATTTTTCCAGCGGAGTTTTTCGAGCGGATCGGCCCCGGCGCGCGGGAGCTGCTTGGCATACGATGCCGCCACCTGCGGATCGTCGCGAAGCGGAATCTGCAGGCGATCGAGATAGTCGTAAGCGCCGGGCACCGCGTCCTGGCTCAGCAGAAAGACGAACTCGCCCTTCGATTCGGAGATCGCGCGGTTGCGCGTGCGGCCGTGTGCAAACTGCTCGGGCGCAATTTCGATGACGCGCGCGCCGGCTTTCTTGAGCAAGGCCGCGCTCCCGTCCCGTGAGCCCGAATCGATGGCAACGATTTCCACCTGCGCATCGGTCTTCTGCGCCGCGAGCGCATCGAGCAGCGCGGGCAAAGTGTCCGCACCGTCTTTGGTTGGGATAACGACCGAGTAAATCACCGCCGGGCCTCCAGCAGCTCTTCATACAATGCCAGCGTCCA
>JAGRBM010000580.1 GCA_020434085.1 Chrysiogenia bacterium
GCCACTCCACCTGCTCGATTGCTGCCTTGTTTCCAACGGCGCGATCGCGGTGATCGTGAGCAGCGCCGAGGATGCGGCGAACATGGCGCAGCCCCCCGTGTACATCTGGGGGATGGGACAGGGCCACCCCGGTGACCCAGTACGCCACGGCTTCGACCCCGAGACGGAGACCGGCGCGAGGATCGCAGCCCAGACTGCGTATGCGATGGCCGGCGTGGGTCCAGAGGACGTGACGCAGTGCAAGCTCTAAGACTGCTACAACTAAACGGTGCTGGTCAATCTGGAGGACTACGGGTTCTGTAAGAAAGGCGAGGGCGGACCGTTTGTCGAAGACGGCAAGCTCGGCCCTGGCGGATCGCTGCCGACGAATACGGGCGGCGGCGAGCTTTCGGGCTACTACATGTGGGGGATGACGCCGCTGAGCGAGGCGGTCATCCAGGGGCGAGGGCAGGGCGGCCAGCGCCAGGTGAACAACGACGTCATCCTCTGCACGGGAAACGGCGGCATGCTGAGCTATCACGCCTGCCTCATCCTGAGCCCGAACCGGAGCTAACCATGACCGAAGCAGCAGCACCTCAGAAACCACTGCCACTGCCTGACGATGCTTCCGAACCGTTCTTCACGGGAGCGATGGAAGGCCGCCTGATGATCATGCGCTGCACGGCGTGCGGAGTCGCGCGCATCCCGTCGCGCTCGCATTGCGACAACTGCCTCTCATCCGATTTCGAATGGGAAGAGGCAAGCGGACGCGGGACGGTACACACGTTCGGCGTGATGCATCAGAAGTACCATCCTGGCTTCTTCGATGAATTGCCGTACAACCTCGCGGTCATCGAACTGGAAGAAGGCCCGCGCCTTTCGACCAACCTGGTCGGAATCGAGAACAGCGCGATCCGGGTCGGGATGCCGGTGGTGGTGGATTTCGAACGTTATGACGATGTAGCGCTACCGAAGTTCAGACCTGCCTGAGGCGCATTCACGTTTTACGGTGTTTATGGCATGCGAATGTCACTTACACTTAACAGGCGCTTATGCAGACGGCGAGCGGCGGGGAGGCGCGGGTGGAAGAGACGCCAATCGTGAGCATGGTCCTGTGGACGACGGACATCCCGGCCCTCGCCGGGTTCCTCTCGGACGTGGCGGGGCTTTCGCTCATCGAGGAGTATCCCGGCTACGCCCGCCTGCAGGCCTGGAACGCAGAGATCGAACTGCACGGAGACGACGACGCGGACCGGCGTCACCCCTGGTACCAGGCGCTGAGCCGCGACGGCGCCGCCCGCGGGATCGGCGCGGAGATTCGCATCCAGGTGGAAGACCTGGACGCCGCGTTCGCGACGGCCCTCCGGCGAGGCGCGCTCTCAATTCGCCCCCCCACATCAGCCGGAGACATGGACCTGGCCACAGTGATGGGCCCGGATGGCTATTTCTTCACGCTGTGGCGCTAGCCCTCGCATGATTCCCTGCATGCAATGGCCCCAGTCGCGCCGACCGGTAGAGTGACCGCGATGCGCGGGCTGATCCATGCGATACCAAGGTGGCGGCCGGACTTGCCGCCGGTCACCAGGCTGGAACAGGTCCGGTCGTGCGCTGGCGCACTCATTGGAATTGCAGCGACTGGATTTGTGACGCGCTGGGTGCTGGGTTCGAAC
>JAGRBM010000581.1 GCA_020434085.1 Chrysiogenia bacterium
TACGGATGAGTCGGGCGCGTGTGCCGCATCGTCATCAGCGGGCAAACCCTCCGGCATGGGATCGCCGCAGCGGATGCACAGATCCGGGCGGCCCTCGCCGAAGAGCCAGGGGATCTTCGCCTCGCAGGGGGCGCACAGCTGCACGCTCGCGCGGGCCCGCTGCAGGGGCGCATCACAGAACGCGCACGCAGGCGGGAATACGACGTCGAGCACAAGACGGCCCGCCGCCGCGGCACGCCCGGCGCGAAATTGGACAAATTGTTCCATGCACAAACAGCCCTCGTCGGTGCAGGGGCGTTGAGGGTGCAGGGAGCGTGCCGGCAGCCGCATTGGCGAGCGGTTGGAGGCGGCATTTCAACGTGCACGTGCTCGTGCACGTGCATGTGCGCGATTCAGGCTATCGGGCTGGCGTTGTAGATCGGGTGAGATCGGGAGGCAGGCAGCCGAGAACGGAACGCTCAGTTCGAAATCAGGTTCTTCCCGCCCATTTCCTCGGGTTTCTCGATGTCGAGAATTGCCAGGATCGTGGGAGCGAGGTCCGAGAGGCGGCCGTCGGCGACCTTGCTCTTGAGGAGCCGGTCGCTTGCCACCACCAGCGGGACCGTGTTGGTGGAGTGCTGGGTGTGGGGGCGCTCATTGGAATCGAGCATTTCTTCGCAGTTGCCGTGGTCGGCGGTTATCAGCACGTCGTAGCCGGTCTTTTTTGCCACTTCGAGGACTTTCGCCATGCACTCATCGAGCACGGCGACGGCCTTCCTGGCGGCTTCGAAGTCGCCGGTGTGGCCGACCTGGTCCCCGTTGGCGTAGTTGAGCACGATCAGGCTGTACTGCTCTTTTTCCATGGCGGCGATGAGCTTCTCGGTCACTTCGGCGGCGCTCATCTCGGGCTTCAAGTCATAAGTCGGCACGTCGCGCGGCGAGGGGACGAGGATGCGGTCCTCGTGCTCGAAGAGTTTTTCCTGCCCGCCGTTGAAGAAGAAGGTCACGTGGGCGTACTTCTCGGTCTCGGCGATGCGGAGCTGCGAGAGCCCCTTGGCCGAGACCACTTCGCCCAGCGTGTTTTTCGGCGTCTGGGAGCGGAAGGCCACCGGCAGGTCGAAGCGCTCGTCATATTCAGAGAAACAGGTAAAGCCGCAGAGCTTGGGCATGCGCTCTCTGGGGAAGTCGTTGAAGCCCTCTTCGGTGAGGGCGCGGGTGATCTGGCGCGCGCGGTCGGCGCGGAAGTTGAAAAAGATGATGCCGTCGCGATCCGATATCAGGCCCACGGCGTTTTTCTTCTCGTTGCAGATGATCGTGGGCAGGACGAACTCGTCGTCTTCGCCGCGGGCGTAGGCGGCCTCGACGGCCTCGGCGGCGCTGGCGGCCACGTGCTCGGCCTGTCCCAGCACCATGGCGTTGTAGGCCTTCTCGACCCGGTCCCAGCGCTTGTCGCGGTCCATGGCGTAGAAACGGCCCGAGACCGTGGCGATCTTGCCGAGCTTCTGCTTGGCGAGGAATTTCTCAAAGTCGTTGATGTAGGTGAGCGCGCTGCGGGGCGGGGTATCGCGCCCGTCGAGGAAGGCGTGGATGAGCACCCGGCTGAGCCCGCGCTCCTTGGCCATCTCCACGAGGGCCTTGGCGTGCTCGTAGTGGCTGTGGACCCCGCCGTCGGAGAAGAGGCCCATCAGGTGGAGGGCGCCCTTGGACTCGGCCACGGCGTCCATCTGGGCCAGCAGGGCCTCGTTCTCGAAGAAGGCGCCGTCCTCGATTTCCTTGTTGATGAGCGAGAGGTCCTGGTAGACGATCCGACCGGCCCCGATGTTCAGGTGGCCCACCTCGGAATTGCCCATCTGCCCCTTGGGCAGGCCCACGTCCGCCCCGGAGGTGCTGATGTGGGAGTGGGGATATTCCTGCAGCAGCCGGTCCCACGTGGGGGTCGGGGTCTGCGCGATGGCATTGTAGGGGTCGTCGGCTTTGCCCTCGCCCCAGCCATCGAGAATCATCAGTAGCACACGTTTGTCGTTCATCGGCTCGTTTGCCGCCCGCATCGCGGGCGCGCAGGGGAGTATGGAACAGGTTGGGGGCGGGTGGTCAACTGCGTTGCCGCGCCCGCCCGGTTCCGTTTAACTATTGGAAATGATTGAAATTCAGGCGGGCTCGCCCTTGCCCAGGCCCCGTTCGAAGTCGCTCTGGCACTGCACGCAACGCAGGGCCATGGGGTAGGCGCGCAGGCGCTCCTCGGGGATGTCCTCGCCGCAGTCGGCGCACTCGGTGTATTCGCCGTTCTCGATGCGCGAGAGGGCGACATCAATGCTGCCCAGCACGGCCTGGTCGTCCTGCCCGAGGCGGTCGAGCAGGGCCTTCTCGGTCACGGCGGCCGCTTCCTCGCCGATGTCGGGGTGGCGCTCTTCGGCCAGGGCCCGCTGCTCGGCATCGCCACTGGCGACTTCCTTGAGCAGGTGCATCCGCTCGGACTCAAGGCGCTCGCGCATTTCGGTCAGGAATTGATTGTTCTCGGCCATGGTTTCCCCCGGCATTTTCAAAAGTCTTGTTGCCGCGCGCCGCTACGGCGGAGCGCCCTGGTTGCTGCAGGCTGGCGGGCGGACGCCCCCCCGGCCTGTGTCAGTAATGGTAAGTTTCACCCCGGATGATTGTCCAGCACCGGTAGAGCTGTTCGAGCAGCACGACCCGCGCCATCTGGTGGGGCAGGGTGATCCTTCCGAGCGCGAGCGTATCGTCGGCCCGCTCTCGCACCGCCGGAGCATGACCCAGCGGGCCGCCCAGGGCAAAAATAAGGTCGCGGCCCTCGTGGGTGCGTTCTTCGAGCCAGGCGGCCATCTCCTGCGAGCTCATCTCCCGGCCGCGCTCATCGAGTGCGATGAGCCGGGCGGTCTCCGGCACTCTTGCCAGCAGGTTCTCCGCCTCGGCCGCCACGGCCTTCTCGCGCTCGGCGCCCGAGAGCCGCTTGGCCCCGAGCTTGGCATCGCGCACCTCGAGCACCTCGCAGGGCCCGTAGCGCGAGAGCAGCTTGAGATAGTGCCCCTCCAGCTCCCGCCAGGGAGCGTCCTTGAGCTTGCCGACTGTGAGAATGGTGAGTTTCATGGAGAGAAGAGTTTAACCGCAGATGAACGCGGATGAACGCAGATACTGATCTATTTCAGGTTATGGACGAGGCGTTTGACTTCGACTCGTGGCTGCCCGAAATTCACCAGGAGCCCGATCTTGAACCCAGTAGCATTCAGGTAGTTCATGACTTGAGCCATGTGCGTTGGGTCAAGTTTCTGAATAGCTTTCAGTTCAACAATCACTGAATTCTCCACCAACAGGTCGGCGAAATACTCACCGACGCATTCCTGGCGATATAGCACCTCAATTGGAGCGTGTTGGACGGTATTCAGCCCCAGCAAGCGGAGCTCAAGCGCCAAGGCGTTTTCGTATACTTTCTCAAGAAATCCGGACCCAAGAGTGTTCGAAAGAGCAAACGCAGCTCCGATGATCGCTTCCGTGATTTCATTCAAGCGATCTTCATCCGCGTTCATCTGCGTTTATCTGCGGTCTGTTTTCTGGGCAGCTTACTTGGCCGCTTTGACGCTGTCGTGGTCGTAGTAGACGCGGGGGACGTCGTTCCAGAGTTGTTCGAGGTTGTAGTGCTGGCGCGAGGGCTCGTCGAAGATGTGGACGATCACGTCGCCGGCGTCGATGAGGATCCACTGACCGGGGTCCATGCCCTCGGCGCCCAGGGCGGCTTCGCCCTCGTCCTTGAGCCGCCGCAGGATGTTGTCGGCGATGGCCTGGTTGTGCTTGGAGTGGCTGCCCGCGCAGATCAAGAAGGCATCGGCATAGCCCGAGACGTCATGTACATCGAGCGATACAACGCCCTCGGCCTTCTTATCGAGGGCCGCATCGGCGATTGCCTGCAACTTTGCGGGAAGCGGTAGTGGTTTGGCTCTCTTCACCATTCGACGCTTCCAGCATAGGCCGCCCGGTGGGGCGGAGGCAACAGGGGGGTCATCGGGCCGGAGCCGCCTCCAGCAGCGCTGCCAGCTCTGATGGCTCAGTGACCGGCTTCTTGCAGCCGTAGTTCTCGCACACATAGGCGGCGGCCTTGCCGTCCACGAGGTCCTTGCCCTTGAGGAGTGGCAGTGCCGGCGCATCGCCGTTTGCGGGATCGAAGCGCGCGAGCGCCCGGCCGGGCAGGTAGCGACTGCACACTTCGTCGAGAAGCGGCGTGGTCTGGGCATCGCTGCCGACGAGCGCGATTTCCTTTGGGCCGCCGGCGAGCTGGGCGTAGGCGAATACAAGGTTGCCCACCACGGCGGGGGCGCGCCCGAGCGCAAGGCCGAAGCTCCTCAGCGAGCCCTCGGCCGCCTCGCGGTAGCGGGGCTCGTTGGTGTACTTCGCCAGACGGGCCAGCGCATAGGCCGCCACGCCGTTGGGCGAGGGGGTCGCCCCCTCGAAGACTTCCTTCATGCGGGTGATGAGCGCCGGGTCGTTGCCGGCGGTGTTGAAGAAACCGCCATCGGGATCGGCGAAGCGCTCCATCATGGCGCCTGCAATCTCGCGGGCGCGTTCGAGCCATTTGGGATCGAAGCTCGCCTCCCAGGTGTCGAGCGCCGCAGCCAGCAGGTAGGCGTAGTCCTCGAGGTAGCCATCGATGTGGGCCTTGCCGCCGCGGTAGGCATGGAGGACCCGGCCGCCCTCCATCATCGTGGTGGTCAGGAACTCCATGGCGCGCACGGCGGCCTCGCGGTAGCGGGGCTCGTCGAAGGCAAGGCCCGCCTGGGCGAGCGCGCTCACCATGAGGGCGTTCCAGCTCGTGAGCACCTTGTCGTCGCGTAGCGGATGGACGCGCTTTAAACGCTCGTGAAAAAGCGTGTCGAGATTGGCGCGCACAGCGGCAATGCCGGCGACGTCGAGCTCGTCCTCGAGCGGCTTTGACAGGTGCGGGATGTTGGTCCCCTCGAAGTTGCCGCGCGTGGTGATGTCGTAGCGCTCGCAGAATTCTTTGCCGTCGCGCCCGCCCAGGGCGGCTTTAATTTCCTCGACCTGCCAGACGTAGAACTTTCCCTCGTGCCCTTCGCTGTCGGCATCCAGCGTCGAATAGAACGCGCCGGTTCTTTCATCCGTCATGTCGCGCATTACGTAGTCGAGGGTCTCGCGCGCGACGCGCCGGTAGAAGGCCTTGCCCGTTGCCTGCCAGCCCTGCACGTAGAGCGCGGCGAGCGAGGCGTTGTCGTAGAGCATTTTTTCGAAGTGGGGGACGAGCCACTCGTCGTCAACGCTGTAGCGATGAAAGCCGCCGCCCACGTGGTCGTACATGCCGCCCATGGCCATGTGGTCGAGTGTCAGGGTCGCCGCTTCCAGGTGGCGCGCATCGCCAAAGCGCGCGAAGGCGCGAAGCAGCAGCTCGATGCCCATGCTGCGCGGGAATTTTGGTGCACTGCCGAAGCCGCCCCACTTGGGATCGAGCTGGCTGCGCAGCTCGTTGGCGCCCTGGCGAAGCAGTTCGTCGAAAGTCGGCAGTTCTCCGGCGGCCGCGTAGTCGCGGCGCGCGTTCTCACGCAGTGCCTCGGTGAGCTTCTCGGCGCCCTCGGTCATCTGCTTGGGATCGTTCTTCCAGGTCTCCGAGAGCGAGGTGAGCACGCGGATGAAACCGGGGCGTCCGTAGCGATCGTCTTTTGGAAAATAGGTGCCGCCGAAAAAGGGGCGGCGGTCGGGCATGAGGAAGACACTCATGGGCCAGCCGCCCTGGCCGGTCATGAGTTGCACGGCGGTCATGTAGATCTCGTCGAGGTCGGGGCGCTCTTCACGGTCGACCTTGATGGCGACGTAGCGCTCGTTGAGCAGTGCGGCGACCTGCTCGTCCTCGAAGGA
>JAGRBM010000582.1 GCA_020434085.1 Chrysiogenia bacterium
GCGATCTGAGGCACTATTTTGTGGTTTGCTGGCTTATCTCCCTTCCGCTCAGCATTCCGGATGAGCAGCAAATATGGAACAGAAACGTGTAGATAGAAATGCTTTTGATCACATTTTCGTATTTTTTTCAGTTAATTTGTTCAGTTTCACTGTACGAAATAGGGCGAACAGGAATCCCCGGCACATCCGTGGGAAACTTGCTTTCGGCGCGATTGTTCAATATCTGCATCGCACAGGTTTCCCGCCGCATCGCGATCAGATGGATTGAAGGGACAGTTTGCCGCACATGCGCCTTTATCTGGCATTTTCGCTGATCAGCGCCGCGCTGCTGGCCTTCTGGGTTGGGCCGCTGCTGGCGGTGCTGCTGACCGATCCGGCCGAGGCCTATCTGCGCGCATGGAGCGACCGCGAGCTCATCGTCGCCGTGGGAACGAGCCTGGCCTGCGCGGCCGCCGCTGTAGGGATCGGCACCGCCCTTGCCGTCCCGCTGGCCTACCTGCTCGAACGCAAGGAATTTCGCGGAAAAGGCCTCGTCCAGGCCTCTCTGGCCCTGCCGCTCATCGTCCCCCACCCCGTTGTCGGCATCGCCCTGCTGCTGGTTTTCTCCAAGCGCCGCCTGCTGGGCGCCATTCTCGAGGGGAGGCTGGGTATTGAGATTGTCGGCGCGGCGCCGGGCATCGTGCTGGCCATGCTCTTCGTCTCTGCTCCGCTCATCGTGCGCGCCGCGCAGGAGGGCTTTCGCGGCGTGGATTTTCGGCTCGAAAAGGTCGCCCAGAGCCTTGGCGCCTCTCCGGGGCAGGCGTTCTGGCACGTGGCGCTTCCGGGTGCGCGGCCCGCGATCTTCTCGGGCGCCGCAGCGGCTTTTGCCCGCGCGGTCTCGGAGTTCGGCTCCATTGCCGTGCTCGCCTATTTCCCAAAGACCGCGCCCGTGCTGATCTGGGATCGCTTTACCACCTACGGCCTGCGCGGCGCCCTGCCCGCGACGGCCTTTCTGCTCATGCTGAGCCTCGTCATCTTCTGGCTGGTTCCGCTCTTTGCCAAACGGAGGCGCTTCCTTGATCGCAATTGATCAACTCGAAGTGATCCGCCGGGGCTTTACCCTGGGGCCACTCGACCTCACGGTTGGGAGCGGGGAGTATTTCGTGCTGCTGGGCCCCTCGGGCTCGGGCAAGACGACGCTGCTCGAATGGATCGCGGGCTTCGTCACCTCCGACCGGGGCACGCTGCAACTGGGCGAGCAGGATGCGACGCACCTTCCGCCGCAACAGCGCGCGCTGGGCGTCGTCTATCAGGACTCGGCGCTCTTCCCGAACATGAGCGTGCGCGAGAATTTGAGTTTTGCGCTGCGCATGCGCGGCGAGAGCGAAGCGGCCTGCAAGCGCAGCGTCGAACAGACCGCCGAGCGCCTGCACATCAGCCACCGCCTCGACGCGCCCATCCATGCCATCTCGGGCGGCGAGAAACGCAGGGTCGCGCTGGGCCGCGCGCTGGTGGCGGAACGAAAGATTCTGCTCCTCGATGAGCCGCTCACCGGACTCGATCCGGCCCTGCGCCGCGAGATGCGCCTGGAACTGCGCGCCATCCAGCGCGAGCTCGGCCTGACGATCTTCCACATCACTCACCTCATGGGTGAGGCGCGCATGCTCGCCGATCACCTCGGCGTGATTCTGGGCGGCAAGCTCCTGCAGAGCGGCAGCTACAATCAGCTCACAAACGAGCCGGCTGATGAGCGCGTCGCCAGCGCACTGGCCGTGGAAAATTTCCTTGCCGGCGATGTGCGGGACGGCGTGCTCACCTGCAACAGCACGGGCGCGGCCCTGCCCGCCCCCGTCAATGCCGGCGGCCAGGTGCGCGGCCGTGTGAGCGATCTGCGCCTCGCACTGAGTTCTCAGGGCAGCAAGTCCATTGAGGGTTTGTATCAGGGCACCGAGCCCGGCAACGATGGCGCACTCGCTGCGCTGGTCCGTGTGGGCCAGAGCGCCACGCATCCGGGCATTCTGCTCCACGCGAGTATTCCCGGCGACGTGCGCGTCGATGCGCTCCAGTATGGAGACTCCGTGTTCCTCGATTTTGCCGATGCCAACTGGCACCTCTACTGAGCCGGGCCCGCGCCGACCGACGAAAGAAACATCATGCCCAAACGCCTGCCAACCCGCCTGAAGGTGCTCTACCTCATCGCGGTCGCCATTGGCGTATTCATCGTCAAAGAGCCCCAGCCGATTCTCATCATCATGGTTTTCCAGCTCCTGTTCTGGGCTGCGGCCCGCCTGCCGCTCAAGCAGGCGCCTGCGCTCGCCAGGCGACTGGGCATGTTTTTCTTCTTCATCCTGGTCTCGTTCGCCTTCTTCCCCAACGGCGACGTCGATCCCCTCTGGCATGAGTACCCGCTGGGCCCCTGGTCGGTGAGCGTCTCTTTTGCCGGACTCCACCAGGGCATGGTGATGTGTCTTCGGGTGTTCACCGTGGTCTTCACCTCCATGCTGGTGCGCGCGTCGCTCAACTCGGCCGAGTTCGTCGAGGCCCTGCGCGGCCTGTTCCTGCCCCACACGCTGGCGCTCTCGCTGGATGCAACGCTGCACATGCTTGAGCCCCAGCAGAAAAAGAAACTCGAAAAAGCCGTACCCGGCGGCGGGGGCGGACGCGGCGGCGGCAAGAACAAGCGCCTGACCGTCGTGCTCAAGGAAGTGCTGCGCGGAGATGTAAGTTTCTTCACCAACGGCATCGCGGCAAGCCTGGCCAAGGGCGCCGACTATGCGCGCGATTCCCACGACGATCTCTCCGAAGAACAGGCCAGCGATCTTGGCGTCATCAGCGGCATCACGCTGACCATGCTCACACTCAAGTGGCTCAAGGTTTTGCCCGGCCTGCCCTTCGCCCCCGGTCACAAGACCGTTCTACTGCTGCCGCTCTACATTCTGGCCTCGGAACTCACCCACCATCGCTGGGGCGCCACGCTGGTAGGCGCCACCATGGGCATCGTCGGTTTCCTCATGGGCGATGGGCGCTACGGAATCTTTGAAGTGTTCAAGCACATTGCGCCGGGTCTGATCATCGACCTGCTGCTGCCGCTCTTCCGCTCACGTGATGGGCACACCCGCAGCGCATTCGCTTACGGGATCGTCGGGCTCATCGCCGCCTTCGGACGCTTCGCGACGATCATTCTCATTGTCTATCTGTTCAACGCGCCCGAGGCCTTCTTCGTCCTCGCCGCGCCGCTGGCGCTCGTTCACCTGAGCTTTGGTGCCGCCAGCGGCCTCGTGAGCTTTGCCGTCGTGAAATCGCTGCGCCGCTTCCGCATTACCGCGGGCCTCGAAGCGCCCGCATCCGAGGAAGAACAGCAACTCGCCCAGCATGACGAGGAAGCCGCCCACCACAAGGCCTTCACCGGCGAGCACACCGGCGGCGCCGTGGTCGAAGCGGTTGAAGAGTCCGAGATTGCCAACGGAAATGGAAACGGCGGCACCGGCAACGGGGGTGGTGGTCGTGGTTCCGGCGGCGGCGGCGGCGGCGGCGGCGGCGGAGGCGGCGGAGGTCGTGGCCGCCGCAATCAGCCCGAGTAATCACTCGCTCCCAATAGAAAGGGCCGCCCAACGGGCGGCCCTTTTGCATTGAAGCAGCAATTGTTTAGTCGGCGTAGATGATCGTCCCCACGTGCTCACCCGAGAGTGCGCGGCGCAGGTTGCCCGGCTCCATTACGTTGAAGATGTGGAGCTTCTTGCAGCTCTGCGCGCGGGTCAGATACTCGATCACCGAGCGCTCCACGACCAGGTCATTGAGGTCGCGCTCGATGAGCTCCTTCGCGCTGATCTCGGGAATGAACTCAGCGTCGGGATTCTTCTTGGGGTCGTCGGTAAAGAGGCCCTTTTCATCCTTGGCAAAGTAACACATCGGGCAGCCCAGCGCCTCGGCGGCAAGGAACACGCCGGCGTCGGTGCGGTTGGGCGGAATGCGCGTGCCCGGCGCAGGCTTTTCCCAGTACTCGTGCGGCGGCATGCCCGACATGATTGGGATGCAGCCAAGGCGGAAGTAGAGCGGAAGCTTCTCAAAATCATCGGGCATGATGTAGATGCCGCCCTCTTTGGCCAGGAGCATCTGTAGCATACGCGCGTTCTGGCGCGGCACGGCGCCGCCCACGCGGGCCATGATGCCCGTGGGGACTTCGAGGTCGAGGCCGAGCTGGTAGGCGTGACGCGCGCGCGTGCCGCCACCGGCGCCCAGCAGGATATGAAAATCCTTGGCACACTCGGCCACTTCCTTGATGAACGGGAAGAGCGCCGCGCTACCGCGGTCCATGATCGACTGTCCGCCGACCTTGATGATCCTGGTATCGGGAAGGATGTGCATGAGCGGAGTCGACGTCTCGTCGAGTTCCGCGTGGATGGTCATTCTTTCAGGGGATTCACTCATTGTCTTGTACGCTCGTTTTCGTTGCTGCCGCTCAGGCGCGGATAATCGTTCCAACGTGCTCGCCGTTGAGGGCGCGCTCGAGGTTGCCCTCTTCCAGGCCGTTGATGATCTGGATCTGACGAATGCTGCGACCGTTGCGCATGTATTCGATGACCTTCTCTTCAAC
>JAGRBM010000583.1 GCA_020434085.1 Chrysiogenia bacterium
AGATGCTCGGCCCAGAGCCGCTGGAGGAAGTGGCGCTGCGCCTCCGACTGGGGACCGCGCCCGTGCGGGGCGAGCGCATCGATCGCATCGTTGGCGCTGAGCTCTTCGCGGGCCATGAGCAGTGCGGCCAGCACGACGCCCGTGCGCCCGATCCCGGCCATGCAGTGATAAACGACGGGTTTGCCGTCATCGAGAAGCGTTTCGGTCAGCTCCACGATCTCCTCCATCTGGGAGACGCTGGGAACCGAAAAATCTTCCATGGGGACATGGATGAGATCGAATCGCTCGCGCCAGGGAGCCGGCAGCAGGTAGGGACGCTCGCGAAGATTGACGATGGCGCGCACGCCCTCACCGTCGAGAATCTTGAGGTCGTCTTCAAGGGAATTCCAGGAACCGGGCTGACAGGCACCGGCAAGCTGCCCGGGTCGCAGCCAGGAGAAGTGGAGGTTCTTAACCCTCTCGATCCTTCCCGCGTCCGTGAACTTCTTTGCACCCACCTGAGACGATCCCCCGCATGAAACGTACAAAAGTTGAAAATCTGAGGGGCCTTGCACCGCACGCGGATAAACCTGCGCTGGTGCCCGATACATAAAAAAGGAGAACGCTGCCGCCGCCAGAATCCGGCGCAGTGTTCCCCTTACAACCCAAAGTTGGCCCGGCGAACGCCCCCCAGCAATTAGACCGGGCCAAACACTGGGGGGCAGTTTAACGCTGCCCAGAGCCCCCCGGCAAGAGGAAAACGCAGCGATACAAAACGCCCGATTTGACGCACTCTACGGCCCCAAACCGCCCAAAACACGGTTTTAAAGTGATTGACTGAGTCGTCAGTCATGGGCATAATTTGAGGTGGCTGGATGCTGCGTTGCGGCACCGGCACACCCTCCCAAGAGGACAAGGAGTACTTGTCACACCATGAGCGTCACCCACGCCGATCTCGAAGCCCATCTGGAAAAAATCATCTCTGACTGCAAGGACCCGGCAGCCGGACTCTACGGCCCCGATTCCAAGATCTGGCAGGTCAACAAGGAAGCCATCATCTTCCTGGGCGCCGGGCGCGCCGCGCTGCTGCAGACGGCCCACCCCTTCGTCGCCCACGGCGTCGACCAGCACTCGCAGACCAAGACCAATCCCGCGGGTCGCTTCCAGCGCACCTTCGCCAATGTCTTCGCCATGGTCTTCGGCGACCTGGATTCGGCGCTGACCTCGGCCAAGCGCGTGCACCGCATCCACGACATGATCACCGGCAAGATCACCGAGCGCGTGGGCGCCTTCGATGAAGGCAGCGCCTACGAAGCCAACGACGAGGACGCCCTTTTCTGGGTGCATGCCACGCTCTGGGATACCTCGGTCCTGATCTACGAACTGCTCTTCCGCGATCTCAGCGACCTGGAAAAAGAGACCTACTACCAGGAGACCAAGAAGTTCGCCTACCTCTTCGGCGTGCCCGACGAGCGCATGCCGAAAAGCTGGACCGACTTCATGGCCTACAACGAGCGCATGTGGGAGTCCGATACCCTTGCGGTCGGAGCGCCCGCGGCCGAGCTGCGCAAGTTCCTGCTCTCGCCGGCCGCGCCCTGGCAGAAGCCGATCATGGACTGGTACAAGATCATGACCGCCGGCCTGCTGCCCCCGCGCATCCGGCACCTCTATCGCTTCGAATACGGGCGGCTTGAAAAGCGCATCTTCGATCTCTCCATCCAGGCCATGCGCCTTGGCATTCGCATCGTGCCCGGACAGCTTCGCTACTTCCCGGCCTACAAGGACGCCAAACTCCGCCTCAAGGGAATCGAGGGGCGCGACCGGATCGGCGCGCTGATGGACAAGGCCGTGATCGTCGGCATGAAGAAGGCCAAGGCGGCCGCGCAGAAGAACGCAACGGAGGCGGCATAGTCATGGAGCACTGGCAGGAGACACTCGCCACCGCGCAGGGCCGCAACATGGTCGACCGCGACCGGCTCGAAGCGGCACTCGAGAAAGTCCGCAGCAAGGTCAAGGACCCCAGCGTCGGGCTCTTCGGCCCGGGCTCGATTGCCTGGCGACTCTACCGCGAGCAGGTGATGGGCGTGGGCGGCGGCCGCGCGCTGCTTCTCCAGACCGCACATCCCTTTGTCTCCCATGCCGTGCAGCAGCACTCGGCCTACCAGACCGATCCCCACGGGCGCGGCGAGCGCACGTTCAAGGCGCTCTTTGCCTGGCTCTTCGGCGACATGGAAAAGGCCTTCGCCGCCGCGCGGCGGACCTGGGGCGTGCACGAGCGCATTGTGGGCGACATCGCCAACCGCGCGGGCCCCTACGATCAGGGCGAGCACTACGCCGCCAACGAGCAGCACGCCCTCTTCTGGGTTCACTCGACCCTGTGGGATACGCCCTGGCGTCTCTATGAGATGCTCTTTCGTCCGCTTTCGCGCGACGAGCGAAACCAGTTCTACGAAGAGACCAAGCTCTTTGCCTACATGTTCGGCATCGAGGACGACTACATCCCGCCGACCTTCGATGATTTCTGCGCCTACAACGAGAAGATGTTCAACACCGACATCCTGAGCGTCGATGAAGCAAGCATGGACGTGGCGCGCTACGTGCTCGCCGCGCCCAACAAGGCGAGCGTGCCCATCGTCGAGTGGTACAAGATCATGACCGCCGGCCTGCTGCCCGAGCGCGTGGCCCACGGCTACCAGTTCAAGTGGGGCCGCTTTGAGGAGCGCGTCTTCGAGGCCTCCATCAAGGCGCTGCGCGCGGGCACGCCGCTCATCCCCGGCCTGCTGCGCTACTCGCCCATCTACCGGCGGGCCGCCCACCGCGTGGGAGGCACGAGGCCCGGGCGCATCGAGAAACGCATCAACCGCGTTTACCAGCAGATGGAAAACTCCATGGCAAAGGCCGTGGCATAGTTCCCCGGAGCGAGAAGCCCATGCGAGCAATGCCGAGCGCGACAACGCCGTGGCTTGAGCCGCTGGCGGTCGTCAATGAGCAAAACATCGTTGATCGCGATCGCTTTGAAACCGCGCTCGAGAAGATCCGCACGCGCGTGAAGAAGCCCGAGCAGGGCCTGTTCGGTCCGGACTCCATGATGTGGCGGGTCTTCGGCGATCAGGCGGGTTCCATCGGCGCGCTGCGCGCGGTGCTCCTCCAGACGGCGCATCCCTTCATTGCCCACGCGGTCCAGCAGAAGTCGGCCTACCAGACCGACCCCTACGGGCGCGGAAAGCGCACCATCCGCGCGGTCAATCACTGGATCTTCGGCGACATGGAGATGGCCCTCAACGCCGCGCGCATCGTCTGGAGCGTGCACACCCGCATCACCGGCGAGATTGCCAACGACGTGGGCCCCTACGAGAAGGGCGATGCTTACGCCGCCAACGAGCAGCACGCCCTCTTCTGGGTGCACGCCACCACGCTCGAGGGCCCGCTCCACGTTTATGAATCCATCTACGGGAAGCTCAGCCGCGCCGAGCGCGAGCGCTTTAATGACGAGAGCAAGCTCTTCGCCCTGCTCTTCGGCATCGACGAGGCCCTGATCCCGCCCACCTTCGCCGATTTCCAGCAGTACATGCAGACCATGTTCGATTCAGAGGTCGTCACCCCCGATGCGGCAAGCCGCGACATCGCAAAATATCTGCTGGCCCCCAAAGGGAAAAACGACGGCGCCGCCATGGCGTGGGCGAAGATCATGACGGCCGGCCTGATGCCGCCGCGCATCCGCGCGGGCTACGCCTTCCCCTGGGGCTGGCGCCAGGCCGCAATCTACAACGCCAGCCTCAAGGCGATGGCACTCACCGTCCCCCGCCTTCCCGCCGAGCTGCGCGGCACCCGCCCCTACCGCCGCAGCATGCACGAGGCGCTCGGCACCAGGCCCGGCCGCCTCGAAAAGCGACTCAACCGGGCGATCGATAGGGGGATCGGTGGCGGGAAGAAGCGGGCTGCGGCTTAGCACTCAAAGCGAGCACACAAGAAAGCGGCGACCCGAAGGGCCGCCCGTTTTCTTTGAATTGCCGCCTCCCCCCTCCCGTGATATTTCCCCTGCCATGAGCATCAACCTGGACTGGAACAAGGTAAACGCCGAGGCGATCGGCATCTTCAAGGACCTGCTGCGCATCGAGACGGTCAATCCGCCGGGCAATGAGCTGCCGGCGGCGCTGTTTTTGGCGAAGCTCTTCGACAAGGAAGGCATCGCCTACGACATGGTGGAGAGCGAGCCCACGCGCGCGTCCATCGTCGCGCGGGTGAGGGGCAACGGGAAGAAGGATCCGCTGCTTCTCAACGGCCACCTGGACGTGGTGCCCGTCGATCGCGAGCACTGGACCCACGATCCCTTCGCCGCCGTCGAGGACGAAGGCTGCATCTGGGGCCGCGGCGCGATCGACATGAAGAACATGGTCGCCATGTCGGTGATGACCCTGATTCTTCTCAAGCGCCTCGAAATCCCGCTCGAGCGCGACGTGATCTTCGCCGGCGTCGCCGACGAGGAAGCGGGCTCGCGGCTGGGATCGCTGTTCCTTGTAAACGAGCACCCCGAACTCGTAACCGCCGAGTTCGTGCTCAATGAAGTCGGCGGGCATACCCTGTATATGGGCGACACGCGCTTCTATCCGATCCAGGTCTCCGAGAAGGGAATCTGCTGGTTCGAGCTCACCGCCGAGGGAGAGCCCGGCCACGGCAGCATGCCGCACCCCAACAACCCGGTGCTGCGCCTGGCGCGCGCCATCGAGGACCTTGGCAAGACGCGCATGCCCCAGCACAACACGCAGGTCGTCCAGAACTTCATCAAGACGCTCGCCAAGTCGGCGCCCTTCCCCCTGAGCCGCATCCTGCCGCTGCTGCTGCAACCGGCGGTGGCCTCGCGCCTCCTTGATGTGATGGAGAAAGTGGACCTCGACCAGAGCATCGGTCTCAACGCCATGCTCCGCAACACCGCCAGCCCCACGGGACTCAAGGGCAGCGAGAAGATCAACGTCATTCCCTCGAAGGCCAGCGTCCAGGTCGACGGCCGCGTCGTGCCCGGCCAGAGCGTGGAGAAGTTCATCGAGGAGATCCAGCGCGTCGTGGGCCACGACATGAAGCTCACCATCCTCGACCACCACGAGGGCACGAAATTCGACACGAACACGCCCCTCTACGACGCCATCTGCGGCACACTCAAGCAACACGACCCCGAGGGGGTGCCCGTGCCCTACATGATCCCCGGCTTCACCGACTCCTTCGCCTACGCGCGGCTGGGGGCCACCTGCTACGGCTTCTCACCGGTCAAGCTGGACAAGGGCCTCAACTTCACGCGGATGTACCACGGCCACAACGAGCGCATCCCCGTGAACGGCTTTACCTGGGGAACCCGCGTGCTCTTTGATCTGGTGAAGGAATTCTGTCAGGCGTAGGGAATCCATCAGTCCGCGACGAACATCTCATTTTTCATAGAGGAGTGAGCGCGTGGCCATCCCGCAACAGAATCTGGAGCCCCGGTCATGAGCGGCCCGCGCATGCCCGCGCTCTTCGTCGGCCATGGCTCACCACTCCACGCCATTGAGAAGGACCACTGGAGCGAGGGCTTCGCTTCCCTGGCCAAACTCGTTCCAAGGCCCTCGGCAATTTTAAGTATTTCTGCGCACTGGTTCATCGGCGGCACTTACTTGACTGGCGAGGCCCGACCGCAGACCATCCACGACTTCTCGGGTTTTCCGCAGGCCCTCTATGAGATCGAGTATCCGGCAGCGGGGTGTCCCGCACTTGCCGCCCGCGCCTGCGATCTGATCGGAGAAGATCGCGCCGCACTGAACACGCAGTGGGGCCTCGACCACGGCACCTGGAGCATCCTGCGATGGATGTTCCCGCAGGCGGATGTACCCGTTGTACAACTGAGTATCGACCGCAACCTGAGCGCCCGTGAACATTTGGCCCTTGGCAGCTCGCTCGCACCACTTCGCGAGGAGGGTGTGCTGATTTTGGGGAGCGGTAACATCACCCACAACCTGCCTGATGCGTTCGGCCGGATGCGGGCAAAGAACGAAGACACACCTTCCTGGGCTCGTCAGTTCGACAATGCAGTTACCGACGCCGTTAGCGGGCGTGACGATCCAGTGCTGGCCTCACTGTGGCCCGATACTGAAAACGGGCGCCTTGCGCACCCGACCCCAGATCACTTCTTCCCCCTGCTCTACGTCTATGGCGCGACGGATGAGCGTGACACGGCGAGCTTCCCGATCACCGGGTTCGACCTCGGCTCGCTCTCCATGCGCTCTGTTCTTTTTTCCTGAAAATGAGTTCCGCAGTAAAACCGCCGCGCGGCGGGGATACCCGAGACCCCGCCGCCTCGGAAATCCCCGCTCGAGCAGCCAATCCCGGGAGGGGAGTAGGGTGGGGCTGGGGAGCCAGTTCCACCCGGGGGCGACTGCCGCGCGGCTTGTGTCCAGTATGACAGAACACCCAAAATTTTGCCAGTGGTTGACCGGCGGATATTTCCGATGTACTTGAAATTGCACGGGTTCTGGGCGGTCGCGGGAATTCTCCCGAGCCCCCCGCATTGACCCATAGCACCAGACGGCAGGTTCGCATCTTCATGGAAGCCAAGCACCCTGCTCCGCTCGTGATTCCACGGGCCGAGCACCCCATCTCGCGTCAGAAAGTCTCGCCCGACGCGCTCAAGGTGCTCTATCGGCTCTATCGCAACGGTTACAAGGCCTACCTCGTGGGCGGCAGCGTGCGCGACCTGCTGCTGAAGCGTGAGCCCAAGGACTTCGACATCGCCACCGATGCGCACCCGCGCGAGGTCAATCAGCTCTTCAAGAACTCGCGGGTGATCGGCCGGCGCTTCAAGGTCGTTCACGTTCACTTCGGAAAAGACCGCATCGTGGAGGTCTCTACCTTCCGCAGCCAACCCGAGGACGTTGCGCCCGACGCCAACAAGGAAGAGGAAGCCGCGGAGGCCGCCGCCGAAGAGGAAACCGAAGAAGAGGACGACGGCCCCAGGCGCCGCCGCATCAACGAGAACACCTTCGGCACCGAGCAGGAGGACGCGCTTCGCCGCGACCTGACCATCAACGGCCTGTTCTACGACATCGGGACCTTTTCGATCATCGACTACGTGGGCGGCCTGCGCGACCTGCACCAGGGCGTCATCCGTATCATCGGCGATCCCAAGGAGCGTCTTGAGGAAGACCCCGTGCGCATCATCCGCGCCATCCGGCATGCCGCACGTACCGATTTCACCATCGAGCCGGCGACCGCGAAGGCCATCCGCGACGCCCATCAACTGCTTCCCACCTGCGCGCCCGCGCGTGTGTTCGAGGAATTCCTGCGCGAGCTGCGCGGCGGCTACGCCTACGAATCATTCCGCCGCATGTGCGAGATGGAAGTGCTGAAAACGCTCTACCCCCAGCTCGCCGCGCATCTTGGCAAGGCTCCGCGCAAGGATCCCGAGCCCGGCTCGCCGTGGTTCCTGCTTGAGAGCGTCGATCGCCTGCGCGCCGAGCGCGGCCCCGTTCCAGATTCCATTTTGCTGGGAGTCATTCTGGCCTCCATGCTCAGGAGCCCCATCGATGCCGCCTGCGAGACCGAGGCGACCAAGGCCGAGGTGAGCCAGCGCATCGAGAAGCTGCGCCGCAGCGCCGACGCCGTGCTCACCGACATGGGCATTCCCCGCAAGATCGCCGGCGCCGTGGTGGGGCACCTGGTGGGTCTCTCGCGCGTGCGCCGGGCCCTGATGATGCAGAACCTGGGGCCATCGGTGCGCGGCAAGAGCTACTTCGCCGACGCCTACGCCACCTACGAAATCGACGCCATCGCCCGCGGCGAAATGCCCGTCGATCCCGAGCACCTCACGCTGGTTGCCAATCAAAGAGCCAACCGCCGCAAGAGCAGCAAACGCGGCCCGCGCAGGCGCAAGAAGAAGGCGGCGAAGGCGCAGTAGTGCGCCTGCTCTGTTTTCTAGAGCTCTTGAATCAGCCGCTCGGAGAAGCCCGAGAGCTTGAGCAGTTTCATGGCGCACTCATGGAGCGGGCCCTCGGTCGGCGACCACACTGAGTGTTCGTTGAACCGACCGTCGATCAATGCGTCGAGCGACCAGATTGAGCCATCCGTCCCTTCATCACTCATCGCCTTCCAGACCTCGGGACGGGCAAAGCAACTGCGAATCGATTCAAACTCCGATTCGCTCAGATATATCTCCACGCGGCGGCACAATTCGCCGTAGTAATAGCCGCCCATCCCGCTCATTCGTTTCACCGTCAAGGCCCTGCGGCTGCCAGAACGCTCGGCTCGTACCACCACTGGCCCGGAAAAAGTGGGGATAATCTCCACCCGGTAGGCCTCGTCTGCCTGGAGCAGCTCCAGCGGTGGCTCTCCCAGATAGGGATTGTGGCCTGTCACCCATTGTTCAAGGGTGGGGGCCTCCAGCGAAAGGGCTCGCCATTGCTGGTCATCTCTTGTCCACTCCGCCATCTGCACATCACCTAGAGCCGTGAGAAAGGCGCGGGATGCGCTTTCCAGCGCTGGAAGCTCTCTAGTGTTGTAGGCCTCTTCAACCGCGAGATAGTACTGCCGCGTCTCCGCGTTACTGAGATCGATGTCCGAATCGTAGAGACGGCAGCGGTAGTGCTGATAGGGCTCCAGCTCGCGCCGGCCATATTCAAATGCACCGTCGGGTGTGTCCTTCACTGGAGTTCCACTGGACCGAACAACATCTTCTGTGCTCTTGAGCTCCAACCCAGCCAGCTCATAAGCGGCGTATCCCTGCCAGAACCAGCGGTTCTTGTGTTCTTCGAACACGAAGACGTGTTGGCGTCCCACTCCGTCGATCATCTCATAAGCAACTTGGTTTGGTTGCAGCTGGAACGGGGCGACTTGTGACTGTAGCGGTTGCGGGTGCTCGGCAAAGAGATTCTGATCTGCAAGACCATTCAGGTAGTCAATGAGATTCTCGAACGCTACGTATCTGCTTTCGCGCGTTTTCAGATTCCCCACAAGCACGGGGCAAAGGATTGAGAGATCGTGAAAACCTGCCTCATGCGGCCCGAAATAGTCCGCCTTGCGCGGGGTTCTCAACCTTGCTCCGTCCAGTGATTTGATCAGCCCCTGAAGTTGGATGAGATCCTCAGGCGGATCCTCAAACACCTCAACAAACCGCAAGCACTTCAGCCTTGGCAACGCTTCCAGAGCCCTGCGCTCGGCCTCACGCGCCTCCGGTGAGTTTTCCCGAGCTGCTGTGTTATAGGCGCGCGTGTAGAAGCCGATCGCGTCACGTACGTTCGTATCTTCCAGGCTGGCACCCCATTTGAGAAGCTCAGCGGCACCAAGATCCGCCGCGTCCACGCCGTAGTCCCTACCAATGACCGTTTCGTCCAGCCGCTTGCGTTCCACGCCATCGGCCCCTCCCGATGCCTCTGAATCAGCCGGGATGACTACGGCATTGTCCATCCACGAACGCGCATCGGCGGCCCCGGCCTCATGGTGAACGGCTCCCTCTCTAGCGGCGCAGGTCGAAACCAGAACCGCTAGTACCACACTCATTAATGTTGCTGCTTTTCGCATACGCCTCGCGCGAAGTCGGTTGGGATAGCAGAAGTATACCACCCCACATCGCCCCTGCCCCACCAGCCCCCAAACAAAAAAAGCGGCGCGTCCCTCAGGGAACGCGCCGTTTTTGATTTCAGGCTTCTTAACTACTCGTCGTCGCCTTCTTCGTGATCTCCCTCGGGCAGGGATTCAGGCGCAAACGCGGTGCCGCCCACCACCTCGCCAAACTTCGCCGAGGCGGCAAAGGCATTCTTCATGGCGTTTTCGATGTTGTCGCAGGGGTTGCCGCCGTTGGCGATGATAAGGCTGTCGTCCATCTCGAAATTCAGATCCGCGTCCTCGAGGCACTGGGTGATATCCAGCGCGCTGAACCAGTCGTCGGTTTCGAGGTTGAGCCGGATGCTCTTGGTCGCTTCGTCCACCGTAAACGGAGCGCCCATGAAGGGGACGTTACTGTTGAAGGTCAGCGAGGTGCTGAAGGCGTGGGTGCCGGTGCAAACGGTGAAACCGCCGGCACAGGTGAGCGTGCCTTCGAGGTAGAGCGTCACCCCGTCGAGCGGCCCGCCCTCCATGACGACGCCCATCTCCGGATCGCCCGGAATGGTCTTCATGTTCACCTGGTCGAATCCCACCAGCGGAATTGTGAGGTCATTGAGTGAGGGGACCGAATCACCGGTGGTCAGGTCGATCATCAGCGGCCCGACCGCCAGAACATGATTGCCGCTGCAGGCCACGGGGCTGATGAACTCAAAATCGTCGAAGTCGCCGCACTTGAGACCGTCGGCAAAAAAGAGTTTCATGTCATCGAGGGAAAGAAGCGCCATCTCGATCTCGAAGGTCGAGCCCTGGGCGTCCTGCGTCTCAAGTGGATCAAAAGCCACTCCACGGGCAAGCGAGGCCGCAGCAACCGCCGGGGCATTCGCCGC
>JAGRBM010000584.1 GCA_020434085.1 Chrysiogenia bacterium
CCAAGACCCAGCAGCAGGATCCACGAGAGCAGCGAGCAGGCGATGGTTTCTTTTGCCTCGGCCTCGAGCGCGCGGCTGCCGATCTTCCTGGCGGCGCGAATCTTTCCCCATGCCACCAGCGGCATGATGAGCGCCGAGGCTACGGCCAGTGCGATGCCGATGAGGCTTTCCTCCGCTACCGACCGTGACCACAGGCTCCAGCCTGCCTGTGCGACGACATAGAGCGCGAGCAGAAGAAAGGTCGCGCCAACGAAGCGGTGCACGCGGGTCTCGACTTCCTCGATGTGTTCGGAGTCCGCGCCGCCGCGCTCCACGCGAAGGCGCCAGAACAGCGCCGCGGCCGCCGCGCACTCGATCACGCTATCAAGCCCGAAGCCCACGAGTGCGATGCTCCCTGCGCGATGGCCTTCCCACAGGGCGACGAGCGCTTCGACCACGTTGTAAGCCATGGTCGCGCCCACCAGCAGCACCGCCCGGGAGAGCCATTTTGGATCGGCATTTTCGAGCGGCTTCATATTGCGAGCAATCCTTCCAGATGCGCTTTGACCCGCATCCATTCATCGTCGATGACGCTGAAGTAGACGCTGTCGCGCCAGGTGCCGTCGCGGCGTTGCAGGTGTTTGCGGAAGACTCCCTCGCGCGTGGCGCCGATGCGCTCGATCGCGCGCTGGGAGCGCTCATTGAGGATGTCGGTCTTGAGTTCGACGCGCACGGTGCCGAGTGTTTCAAAGCAATGGGTCAGCAACAGGTACTTGCACTCGGTGTTCACGCCGCTGCCCCAGACTTCGGGCGCATACCAGGTCCACCCGATTTCGAGCCGTCGATGCTCGGGAACGACCGCCATGAAGCGCGTCGAGCCGACGAGCTTGTTGCTTGTCAGATCGATGACGGCGAAGGGGAGCTCGCCGCGGCGTTCCTGCCCCTCGAGCGCGGCAGCGGCGAAGTGCTCTGCATGATGGCGACGCTCGATGGCATAGGGAAGATGCACCCACACGCGCGGGTCGTTGCCCGCATCGTAGAGCCCCACGGCGTGGCGGAGCTTGAGGGGCTCAAGACGCACGCGCGTCCCGGTGAGCGTCACGGGTTCGAGTTTCATCCCCGTTGTTCTAGCGCAGCGCGAAGAAGAATTCAGGCGGTGAAGAGGACCACGCTGAGCACCCCGACCCCCAGCGCAAAGGCCTCGCCTGCACGCTGAAGCAGGCTGAAGCTGATGGCCTCGTTGCCCTGACGTGCAACACGCCACAGGGCCGGAAGCAGCAGCAGCGGCGGCAGACCCGAGAGTGCGGCCCACATCGGCGCGCCAAGGAGCCAGGGGCTCGCTCCCAGGACAGCGGCGAATAGAAGCGCGATGACAACACCGAGCTTGGCGCCGCGCCTCGGCCCAAGGGTCGCAATGGGACCCATCTTCTCGGCTTCAAGGTCGGCCTCCCATTGCAGGAAGTGGTGACAGTAGAGGACCAGCGCGGCGCCGAGTCCGACGACGGCGCCGAGCACCCACGCTGCCGGGCTGACCGTACCGGTCTGCACGTAATAGGCGCCCGCCACGGGCACCGGCCCGAAGGCCGCCCAGATACACAGCTCGCCAAGACCGTAGCCCCGGTAGCTCAAGCGAAAGGGCGGGGCCTGGTAGAGCATCGCCACGCCGACGCCGGCAACCGCAAAGACGGGCGCCCATGGGTGTCCGACAGTGAGCGCTGCGCCGCAGGCAACGGCAATGGCCAGCAGCACGCCTGTGAAGGCCCAGGCCTGTTTGGGAGTGAAGGTGCCATAGAGCAGGGCGCCGCTGCCGGTGAGCGTTGCGCCCTCGGTTCCAATGGCCGCGTGGTCGGCGCCGCCCGAAAAATCCCAGATGTCGTTGGTCAGGTTGCCCGCGAACAGGGCGAGCGCGCCGCCGATGAGCGTGAGCGCCAGGCGCCAGCCCGAGACCTCGCCCACGGTGCTGGCCAGCGCGGCGCCGGCAATGAGCGGCATGAGAATCATGGGGAGCGAGATCGCGCGCACCGAGCGCAGCACTTCCATGATGGCCACGGCGCGGGCCTCACCGGGGGTGAGGTAACTCTTGGGTTCGAGGCCTTCGATGTCGCGCCCGTGCTGGTCGAGGTGCACGGCGGTGAGCGCATGAATGCGCGCGCGCATCTGTTGGCCCAGGATCTTGCGGAGCGGCCCGTCGGCGCTGTCGGGAATCGCCGTGATCTGGCGGACGATGGTGGTGCCGCGTTCGGTCTCTTCGAATTTCAGATCGATGATCGCATCCTTGAGCGGGCCTTCATCGACCCAGATGCGCGTTAAATGCGGGCGCTGAAATTCCTCGCGCGCCTTGCCGCCAAAGCGAAACCCGAAAGACTGAAAGACGAAGGAATAGGCCAGCGAGTTCTCGCCCTTGGCGAGCTCCTTGTAAGCCTTCACATGCTCTTCATGCAGCCCCAGGCGCAGCTCTTCGGAAGGGTCGACGAAGTGGGAAAACACTTCATCGATGGGGGCATCGATCTCTCGGGAAACTTCGACGGGTTCCATGGCGCGCGCTCCGGGTGATGGGTGGGGAAGGTCCGGTAAGGGTGAAAACGGCAGGAAGCGGGCACACGCCCGCGCCAACCGCAGCTCTCACGGCCCCGCCTCCCTCACAGGCCCAAGCCTACGCCCGCGCTGATTTCGGTGTCAATAAATATTTCAGAAATAAGTGAAAGTTCGAGGCAGGGGGGCAGAACGGCTGCAATAGCCTGCCAAAGCCCTCTATTTAAAGAAATTCGCCTCGGGTGCGTCGTCGGTGGCCAGGGGTTCCTTAAATACATAAGGGACGAGCTCTTCTTCGCCCGGTGCGGCGGGCGCGGCGGGTTCGGGCTCTTCGCTCTCCAGGCAGGGCATGCGGGGCCTTGGGATTTTCTTGGCGGAGAGGCCGTCGTAGTAGGTCACGCCGCCGGCGCCGGGAGCGACGACGAAGAGCAGCTC
>JAGRBM010000585.1 GCA_020434085.1 Chrysiogenia bacterium
GATGTGAACCTCAACGTCATTGCGCGCGGAACGCCGGGCTTTGCCGGCGCCGACCTGGAAAACCTTGTCAACGAAGCGGCCCTGCTGGCCGCGCGCCGAGACCGCGAGTCGGTTTCCATGGCGGAGTTCGACGCCGCCAAGGACAAGGTGATGATGGGCACCGAGCGCCGCAGCCAGGTGATTTCGGACGCCGAGAAGAAGACCACGGCCTATCACGAGGCGGGCCACACCATCGTGGGCAAGCTGCTCGTCTCTGCCGATCCCATTCACAAAGTGACGATCATTCCGCGCGGCATGGCGCTGGGTCTGACCCAGTATTTGCCCGCCGAAGACAAGCACACCTATTCGCGCAGCTATGTGGAGTCGCAGATCTCCATCCTGATGGGCGGACGCATCGCAGAGGAGCTCATCTTCGATGAGCTCACCACCGGTGCGGGCAACGACATTGAGCGTGCGACCGATCTGGCCCGTAAAATGGTGTGCGAGTGGGGCATGAGCGATAAGCTCGGTCCACTCACCTACGGTGAGGCCGAGACTGAAGTGTTCCTGGGCCGCGACATGACCCGTTCGCGCAACTATTCCGAGGACACCTCGCAGCAGATCGACCGTGAGATTCGTGACATCGTTGCCAAGAACTACGACCGGGCGCGCAAGCTACTCGAAGAGAACATCGAGATCCTCCATCGCATGGCCAAGTATCTGCTTGAGCGTGAGACCCTCGATGCGGTCGAGGTCGAAGCGGTCATGCGCGGCGATACATTGCCGGCGCAGGCGCCGGCCGTCACGCAGGCGCCCAAGTCGGACGACCGAAGTGACAAGGGCAAGCCGGAATCGGCACCCAGCCTGGTGCCCGACAAGGTGCCCACCTGAGCGAATCAGTGAACTCGAATGCAAACGGGCGCGGCTAAGCAAGGCCGCGCCCGTTTTCTTGGAAGAAACGTATGTCCGGCGAACTCGAACTCGGTACGCAGCGTTACGACATCACGCGGCGCTGTCTGCTCATGGGGATCATCAACGTGACCCCCGACAGCTTCTCCGACGGCGGGCGCTTTGTGAGCCCCGAACAGGCGCTCTCGCAGGCGCGCTATCTGATGGAGCAGGGGGCCGATCTGCTCGACATCGGCGGCGAGTCGACACGCCCGGGTGCGACGCCGGTGGGCGCCAAAGAAGAGATCGCGCGCGTCGTGCCGGCCATTGAGGCCATTCGGGCTGCCGGGATTTCAGCGCCTATCTCCATCGATACCCAGAAAGCCCGCGTGGCCGAGGCCGCCCTCGATGCCGGCGCCGACTTTGTCAACGACGTGAGCGCGCTGGTGGCCGATCCCGAGCTGGGCGCGCTGATTGCCACGCGCGGCGTTGCCGTTGTGTTGATGCATCACCGCGGCAGCTCGCAGACGATGTACGAGCGCGCCCACTATGAGGACGTGGCCGAGGAAGTGCGCGACGAACTCGCCGAGCGGGTGGAGGCGGCCCTCAAGCTGGGGATCGCCAGGGAGCGGATCATCCTCGATCCGGGTATCGGCTTTGCAAAGAAGGCCCCTCAAAGCTGGCAACTGCTCGACAGGCTCTCACAGATCGTGGAAATGGGCTTCCCGGTGCTGGTGGGGACCTCCCGCAAGAGCTTTCTGGGCGAGGTCTTCGGTGACAGTGCCGAGCAGCGCGAGCGCGGCACCCAGGCCACCAGCATCGCCGCTGCCCAGCGCGGGGCGCGCATCCTGCGAGTCCATGAGCCCGGCGCCTATCGCAACCTGCGACTCCACGCGGCTTGAGAGGGGAGTCTCTCCGGATTTTCTCCCGTCGAGGCTTGTCAACTTACCGAAATCATTGTAGAAATTCCCTATGACGGAGTTTTTCTCCACACTGCCGCCAACGGCGCCGCTGGACATCGCGCTGTTGGCCCTGGGCATCTACTACGTGCTGGCCTTTATCGAGGGCACGCGCGCGGTGGCCATCCTCATCGGCATCGCCGGTATCTTCGTCGTCTACACCTTTGCGCAGTATCTCGATCTGCACGCCACGCAGTGGGTCATCGATAGCGTCCTCGAATATTCCTTCCTTGTGGTGATCATTCTCTTTCAGGAAGACGTGCGGCGCGCGCTTGCGCGATTTGGCAGGACGCGGCTTTTCCGAGGTTTCTCTCCGGTCTCGGAGACGCAGATCCTCGACGAGATCGCAAAGGTCGCCGGCGCGCTGGCCGCGCAGAAGATCGGGGCACTCATTGCGCTTGAGCGTGCAATCGGGCTTCGCGACTATGTTGAGATCGGTACCGAAATCGATGCGCGCGTCGAGCGTGATTTGCTCTACAGCATCTTTCTTCCGCACTCGCCGCTTCACGATGGCGCGGTGATTATTCAGGGCGGGCGCATCGAGGCGGCCGGCTGCGTGCTGCCGCTCAACGTCGACCCCGATCTCTCCAAGCAACTGGGAACGCGCCATCGCGCGGCACTGGGGCTTACGGCAGAGACCGATGCCGTCGTGGTCGTCGTCTCTGAAGAGACGGGGACCATCAGCGTTTCGCTCGAAGGGCGGCTCACCCGGGACCTGGATGCGCAGACGCTTCGAAGTCACCTGCTGGAGCTGTTCAAATGAAAGACCGTGCAAAAATCCAGCGCGCGGTGATCTCGGTGCTGCTGGCACTGCTGATCTGGGGAGGCCTGCAGCTCCAGGGCGAGGCGGTGCGCAAGATCTCGCTTCCCATCGAGTTCAAGAACCTGCCCGAGGGGCTTGTCGTGACCGATGCCGATGCGTTGCGCGTTTCGCTCGCACTGCGCGGGGTCCCCGCGCGCATGGCACGGCTCGACCCGGAGTCGATGAAGGTCGTGGTGGACATGACCGACATCGCGCCGGGCAACTCCAAGCAGTTCATCACCGAGGAGAAGATCTCCGGCCTTCCCGGTGACCTGGAGATCGAGGAAATCACACCCTATGCCCTGAACGTGAGCGTGGAAGTCCTGATCGAGAAAGACATCACCATCGCGCCGCGGGTCGAGGGCGAGATCGCCGAGAATTACCTGCTCGACGGCGTGAGCGCGGTGCCGCCCAAGGTTCGCTTCCGCGGTCCGAAGTCGCTGGTCAAATCCCTCGAGAATATTCCGACGGCCAAGCTCAACATTGCCGATCTCAGCCAATCGGTTGTGCGTCGCGTGGAACTCGAAGCCGACCAGCGCGTGCTTCCCTATCTCGATACGCCGGTGGTAGATCTTCAGATTCGCCTTTCTGAAAAGGTGATTGACAAGGTGATCGAGGGCGTGCGTGTGACGCCGCTCGTAGAGTCCGGAACCCGCGTGAGCCTGACGCCGCCGCAGGTGCGCGTGACCGTGACGGGAACAATCTCCAATTTGCGCGGCCTGGATGCCGATTCCTTTGAAGTGCAGGCCGAGGCCCGCGGCTATTCGGCCGGCAAATACCGCGCGCAGAAGCTTCGCATGAGCTTCCGCGTGAACCCGCCGCGTGACGGGCTCTACTTCGACTACGAGCCCAAGGAGTTCGATCTCATTGTCACCCAATAGCGCCAGAAAGCTTTTCGGCACCGACGGCATCCGCGGCGTGGCGGGCTTCGAGCCCATGACCGCGGAGGTGGCTGTGCGCCTCGGACGCGCGGTGGCCGTGCACTTTCGAAACGGGCGCGGGCACCGGCCCCGCATCCTGATCGGCAAGGACACGCGGCTCTCGGGCTATGTGCTCGAGAACGCGCTGGTTGCGGGCATCTGTTCCATGGGGGCCGACGTGCTGCTGGTGGGGCCCATGCCCACGCCGGGTATCGCGTTTCTGACCCACGACATGCGCGCCGACGCGGGCGTTGTCATCAGCGCCTCGCACAATCCCTTCCAGGACAACGGCATCAAGATCTTCGGTCCCGATGGCTACAAGCTTCCCGACGCGGTAGAGCTCGAACTCGAGCAGCACGTCTTCGAGGCCAATGCCTTTGCAGAGCGCCACCGGCCAGATCCTGGAGACCTGGGCAAGGCCTTCCGCATCGAGGACGCGCGCGGTCGCTACGTGCTCTCGTGCAAGCGAACCTTTCCCGACGACCTCGATCTTGACGGGATGAAGATCGTCCTCGACTGCGCCCACGGCGCGGCCTATGCGGTCAGCCCGCTGGTCTTTCGTGAGCTGGGCGCAAAGGTCGTCGCCTGCGGAGTCGAGCCCGACGGCACGAACATCAACGACGGGGTGCGCTCACTCCATCCCGAGGTCGTCGCGGCAAAGGTGAAA
>JAGRBM010000586.1 GCA_020434085.1 Chrysiogenia bacterium
CCAGTTCCGGCCCGCTCTCGCGCAGCTCGCTGGGGCCGCGCCAGTAGGCCCAGACCGCCACCACGAAGAGCACCAGGCCGACCGCCAGCGCGGCAAGCAATGGATGGTGCGGGCCGAACGATCGCTCACCGCGGCCGACGCGCTGGCGCCGTTGTTTGTCTTTTTGGAGATCCCTGTAGGAGTAGCCGTATCGCACGGTAATGGACCCAAACCTGTGGCGGCGATCTTGTCGCCGCTTCCCAGAGTCAGACCCTCACCCACGAACCACCGAACTGACTTGAAAGGCAGAAAGTTCCCAGTGAAACCAACTTATAACAAAGCAAAGCGCGGTTGCAATGGGAAATGTGGGAAAAGGCCAGCAAAAACAATGAGTTTAGCCGATACTTACATATCTGCTTCGATAGATGCGACGTCGATTCCGTAGTCGACCAGAAGTTCGGCGAGCTTTTCGCCGTTGACGAGTTCGAGCGCGGGGCCCTCGACAATGGTGTGCACGTCGGCTGTGAAATAACCCGTCGTGATGAAGACGCCCTTGAGCGCGCGCTCTCCGCGCACGTTGCCGAGCAGCTCACTCACCCGGTCCACGCTGATGGGATAGTCGGCATAGACGCAATCGACGACGACCGTGCCGCCCGCCAGGCCCCCGCCCCCGCTCACGGCCACCACTTCGAAGGCATACTCGCTAGCCGCCTTCACTTCCTTAACCTCAAGCCCCTGGGCCTGCAGCAGCCGGGCGACCGCTTCGCGAAAGACTTCGGGAGATGAAAACTCGATGGGGGGCGTGCGGCTCTCGTCGTCCCCCGGCGTTTCATCGAGCAGCGCCGGCACCGGGGCACGTCCCATGATGCCGATGAGAATGAAGCCGATGGTCACGGCAATCAAAGCCAGAAAGATGACGGACATGCAGGGGTCCTTCCTTCGCTGGTGGGGAGCCTAGCGTCCCGGCGCGCCGGTGGCCAGCAACGCAGCCCCGTGAAGGGAGCTCGCGCACAAAGCCAAGAAAAAGCCCGGCACAACGGCCGGGCTTTCATGGTCAATGGGTTCGGGATCAGTCGCACATGTCATCGTAGATCAAGTCGCGGCGACCCTCTTCGATGCGCTGGTCCGTCTTGAAGCCCTGATTGAGCGAGAGCCAGGTGTAGTAGCCCACCAGGAACATCATGCCGACGATGGGGATGTTGTCGCCCTTTTTCACGATCAGCAGGAAGTCGTGGCTGAGGATGCAGCCGGCGGTAATTCCCACCAACGCGGCGATGCCGAGAATGATGAAAAAGACGTTCAGAATGAGGATGCGCTTGTTCTTCATGTCGAAAATCCTGCCGGACCTCACCTGTCCGGGACCGGTTTAGTAGCTGTTGCGGAGCCCGCAATCAAGCCCCAAATCCCCTGAAACCCCCTGCCGGAGCCTCTAAAGGGTGAAACCGTCCATTTCGCGGTGGAGGGCCTCTGCCTGGTCTCCAAGCCGGGCGGAGACTTTCTCCAGCTCCCCGGCCTTTGCGCTCTGCGATTCGGCCAGCTTGCGGATCCGGTCGCTGGCGCGCTCGATCTTTTCGGTCTCGATGGCCTCGTCCTGAATGGCCGTGATGACAGATTCCATCGCGTGCTGGACCTCCGAGATCCCGCGGGAGACCTCTTCGGCGGCCTTGCGCTGCTCGTCGGCCGAGCGCGAGACCCGCCGGGAAAGCTCCTGGAGGCTCTTCATGGCCCCCACGATGGCGTCGCCGGCGCTGCGCTGGTCCGACTCGGTGCGCACGAACTCGGCCACCATTTCCTGGAGCTGGTCCACCACTTCGAGCAGCACCTGGCTTTGGCGCTGCTCTTCATCGACGGCCTCGACGAGCCCCTGGACCCGGCGCAGCGATTCTTCGGCGCTCTCTGTGATCTGGTTGAGCGCGGCCTCGGCTCCGGCCGCCAGCTCGGTGCCGCGGCTTACCTCGGCGGTGCCGCGCTCGATGGCGCTCACCGCGCGCGAACTCTCGCGCTGGATGTCGGCAATGAGCGAGGCGATCTCTCCGGTGGAGGCGGAGGTCTGCTCGGCAAGCTTTCGAATTTCCTCGGAAACCACGGCGAAACTCTGTCCATGCTCTCCGGCCTGCGCGGCGATGATCGCGGCGTTGAAGGAGAGCAGGTTCGTCTGGTCGGCCACCGTGTTGATGACGTCGAGAATCTGTCCCACTTTCACGTTGCGCGAGCCGAGCTCCCGAACGATCTGGGCGGCCTCGCCCACGGTCTCGTTGATGCGGTTGATGCCCTCGATCGTCTGGAGCACCGCCTCGCGTCCTTCCTGGGCGCGACCGAGCACGCCCTCGGAGAACTTTTCGGAATTGCGTGCGAAGGCGCCTACTTCCCCGATGGAGCGGTCGATCTTTGTCACCGCATTGCGCGTCTCGTCGGACGCTCCGTGGAGCGATCCGATGGCCCTGGCAAAGGCACCGAGCGAACCCTCCAGCTTGCGGGTATGCCCGCCGATGGCGGTCGTCTCGCTCTCGAGAAGTCCGGCCGTCTCACGCACCATGCGCGCGGTCGAGGCCAGCTCGAATCCCGCACTCGAAGTGGTATCGATCGAATCGTTGAGCGCGCCCACCTGCGAGACGATCTCTTCGGTGGTCAGGCGAAGCTTGGCAATGGCCCTGGCGGTCTGTTCGCTCTCGGTGAGCTGGCGGGTGCTGGCCTCGTTGGTTTCCTGCGTGGCGTGCCCGATGTCCTCGGCGGCGCCGGCCAGCTCATCGACCACGGACTTGAGATTACCCACCATCCGGCGCAGCCCCAGCACGGTCTGGCGCGTCTGGGTGGCGAGTTCGCCGACTTCATCGTCGGAAATGACCGCGATCTCCGTATCGAGCCGGCCGTCGGCAATCTTCGCCGAGCGGCGCACCAGCGCGCGAAGCGGCATGGCCAGGTCGTTGGAGATGAGATAGGCAATGCCGATCGAGCTTCCCAGCAGCAGCAGCAGGATGATGAGCGCCTGCACGATGAACTGGATGTCCTCGCTGTGCGGAGCAACCAGGGAAATCAGGTAGGGCCCACGCCCATCGAATTCGAGCCCGATCTGCGAAGTATCAAGCGTGACGAAGGTAACCCCGTGTCGGTAGTCCTCGCCGAATTCACCGAGGCCATCGGCTACCGCCACGCGCACGGCGTCGTCAGGCTTGACCGTTGTGTTGTTGAAGATGACTTCACCGGTGAGCTTGTGGAGCACCAGCGCGCCGCCGCCCTCGCCAAGTTTCAGGTTTCCCATGACCTGGCGCATTTGCGCCAGGGAATCGTTTTCGAAGCCGCTGCCCGCCTGTTCCTTGAGCACCCCGGCCACGAACTGCCGGGCATTGCCGAGAAGTTCGATGCGGTCCTCAAAGCGCGCCCGTTCGACGTGGATGAAATTCGCCATGAAAGCCAGGCCCAGGGCGAAGATCTGCGTCGTGGCAAACCCCACCCCCAGCTTGGTGCCGATGGTGCGGCGGTCGGGGGGCTCGCGATCGGCAAGCGCCGCGCACGTCTGCTGCAAGTAGCCGATCACCGAACTCAGCAGGCGGCGGTGCACATAGATCTGCGGCACATTGACGGCGACGCCCAGCAACACGAACATCACCATGGGAACCCACCGAAGCCGCCAGGAAATGTCGGCCAGAACGTAGGTCCCCAGCACGGTGCCAAAGATGGCCCAGAGGCAGAAACTCGAGACACCCAGAAGGTAGGGAAGACGGAACGCCCGCACGAACGCCCGGGATGCCGCATGCTCCTGCGTGGCCAGTTGCTCGGGCGGCAGATCGAGCACGTATTTCAGAGGCAGAAACAGGTAGTAGAGACTGGCGGTCCAGAAAACGAAGAAGGCGGCTGCGGCTAAGAATCCACGGAAAATCGCCTGGGAACTGATCAGGGTCCCAAAATCCCCGAAGACGCCGCCGAGTGAAGCGCCGATGGCAAGTGGAAGCAGGGAGGCCGTGCAGCCGATCAGTGTCGCGCTCACCCACAAGCGGGCGATCAGGCGATGCGATCCAACGACTTCAACGATCGGTCGCTTTCCGGGTGACTGGTGCAAATGAAGTGAACCCCGCTGAATTTCCCGAGTGTTATCGGTGGCTTACTTTGCCACAGCGGGAGGGGCACCGCAACAAGGTCCCCGGAGACGGGCTAGTGACCAATCAGAGCCAGAATCTCATCCCGGTGGCGTTCCATGTCCTCGCGGCTGGCGGTCGATTCGAGGTTCAGGCGCAGCAGCGGTTCGGTGTTGGAGGCCCGCAGGTTGAACCACCAGTCCGGGAATTCCACGGTCAGCCCGTCCAGGCGCGACTGCTTGCCCTCCTGGTAGTGCTGGGAGATCTTCTCGATCGCCGCTGCCTTGTCGGCGACCTGCATGTTGATCTCGCCCGAGGGGAAATACGCGCGGTAGGGCGCGGCCACTTCGCTGAGCGCCTTGCCCTGCTTGCCCAGCAGATTGAGCAGCAGCACGAGCGCCAGATCCGAGTTCTCGGCGTAGAAGTTGTCGCGGAAATAGTAGTGACCCGAGAGCTCACCGGCGCACAGGCCGCCGGCCTCGCGCATGGCGGTCTTGATAAACGCGTGGCCGACGCGGCACTGGCGCGGATCGGCGCCCGCTTCGCGAAGCTTTTCGGGCACCATGCGTGAAGAGCGCACGTCGTAGAAACACACGGGTTTCTCATCGTCACTCATTCCAATGAGATCGAGCGCCATGAGCAGCGTCGCCAGATCGCCGGTTAGGGTCTCACCCTTTTCGTCGAGAAAGACCACGCGATCGGCATCCCCGTCATAGACGGCGCCCAGATCGGCCCCTTCGGCAAGGATCGCCTTGCGACACTGTTCGAGGTTTTCTTCTTCGAGCGGATCGGGCGGATGCGAGGGGAAAGTCCCGTCGGGCTCGGCGTTGAGCAAGACGAAGTCATGGGGAAGTTTTTCGAAGATCTCCGGCGAGAGAACCGTCGCCGCCCCGCTGGAGAGGTCGGCAACGACTTTGAGCCGCTTGCCACCTGTTTCGGCGCGCGCCACGACACGATCGATGAACTCCACGCGCACATCGGTCGCGATTCGCTCGGGGCTGCTCCCGTCGTCTTCGGGGGCTTCGTCGCAGAGCTCGCCAATGCGGGTGATTTCCTTGTCGTAGACCGGCACCGCATTGGCCCGCGAGATCTTGAATCCGTTGTATTCGGGCGGGTTGTGGCTGGCGGTCACCATGACCGAGCCCCCTGCCCCGCGCACGCCATTGGCAAAGTTCGTGAGCGGCGTTGTGCCGCGTCCGATGTCCAGGACCTTCACCCCTGCCTGTCCCAGCCCGCGACAAAGGGCGTCGGTGATCTCGTCGGCGCTGGCGCGCACGTCGCGTCCGACAACGACCTGTTCGACTTCGAGAAAGGTTCCAATGGACCAGCCGATGCGCCGGGCCAGCTCGGCATCGAGCTGCGTCGGCACCACGCCGCGGATATCGTAGGCCTTGAAGATGCTCATCTTCTCTCCTCGGTGGTGGGGTTCTTCAAGTCCGCGCACGTGCTCGGGAAGGATGTGATCCTTGAGCAGTGCGTCGGGATGTTCCTTTTCATACTCGCGCACAGCCTTTTCCGAAAGCGACTTCGTGATGAAGGTGTAGGCCTGATAAAGCACGACTGCGACGATGACGATGACGAGAATCACGGTCAGGTGCTGCTTGGAGGTTTGCACCCGGCGGGTGAGCTCGTGGACATTGCCGGCGGCCGTGTGTCCGAGCCAGATCCACAGCGGGATCCCGATGCAGGCGGCAATCGCGTCGAGGGCCAGAAACTTCCGGTAGGGCATGCGCAAAATGCCCGCAATCAGATACACCGGGGCGCGCGCGCCCGAGATGAAACGGGCAACGAACACGACCTTCGCGCCGTATTTCTCGAAGTAGTGGCTGGCGCGTTCCATGCGCTTTTTGTGGAAGATCTTCCGGACGGGTTTGAAGTCGAGGATGTCCTCGCCGTAGCGCCGCGCAATGCCGAAGATGGCCGAGTCACCCGTGAGAATGCCCAGCATTCCGAAGGCGGCCGCGATGTAGGGATTGAGGATGGCTTCTTGCCCGCCCGAGAGATAGCCGGCAATCACGAGTACAACTTCCTCGGGAATGGGCAATCCCACGCTGTTGGCCACGAGGGTCGCATAGATGGCCAGGTAGAGGGCGAAGCCGTCGAGCTGGCTGAAAAATTCAAAGGCTGAGTCGACCATGAGGTTGTGGGTTCCGCCGCAGCGCAAACCGGGCGTCTATATCGCCCAATTCACGCGCGCAATCAAGCAGCAGGCTCCAAAACGGCTCTAGGCCGCGGCTCCGCCAATGACATGGCGCCAGAATTTTACGAAGTAGTCGATTCCCGACCAGACGGTCACCACGGCGGCCATGTAGAGCAGCACCAGCCCCACCCCCCCGAAATTCCAGTCGATCAGCGGATGGAGCGCGACCCCGAAGATCTCCGAGGGGTGGTAGTGAATCAGGCAGCCGGTCAACGCGGCGGTCTGGTAGGCGGTTTTGTATTTGCCCAGCGAGGAGGCCTGGATGACTACCTGGCTCTCGGCAGCCACGGCGCGAAGCGAGGTGACCATGAGCTCACGCGTGATCATCAGGGCCACGACCCAGCCGGGTACCCAGTGGATCTCGACGAGCAGAATGAGCGCCACCAGCACGAGCACCTTGTCGGCCAGCGGGTCCATGAGCTTTCCAAAGGCAGTCTCGTAGTCATTGGCGCGGGCCAGATACCCGTCGACGAGATCCAGCGCCATGCCGGCCAGAAAAACCATGCCGGCGGCAAAGGTCTGGTAACCGCCGGGCACCTCGCCGTTCCATCCCCAGGGATAGAGCAGCACGGCCACCAGCGGCACGAGCGCCAGCCGGCTCATCGTGATGATGTTGGCCGGGTTCCACAGACGTTTTTTGGATTTGCTCATGCTTGGGCTCAGGACGCTTTTGCGCCTGCCCTCACACTGGACGGCTAGAGCCGTCCGATCAAGACCCGGCCGGTGCCCTTGAGACGAATCATGGGACCCACCTCGGGCGGCACACCGTTGGGGGCTGATACGACGCGCGGGGCGAATTTGCCGACCCAGCCAATGAGCGTCTTGTGAGAGATGAGCAGGTCCTCATCCTCGACCTGCATCTGGGTGGGCGCCCCGGCGCTGGAGACGACGAAGGTGCCCTCGCCGTAAATCGTAACGAGATCGATGCTGCCCACCTTTTCGGAGCCGATGCGTCCGTTCTCCCAGATCAGTTTTCCGGTAAATGCGCACAGGGCGCGCTCGGAGATGAAGGCCTTTTCCTTGGGTTCGGTATCGAGCGCATAGAGCGTCTGGCCCAGCGCGGCCTGTAAAAACAGGTTGCCCGAGCCACTGATGGTGCAGAACGGGGCGTCCTTGGATCCGAACACCGTGGTGGTCGTCTGCCCGCGAAATCGCTTGTAGAGGGGTTCGGGTTTGACCTCTCCGCGCACGACTGCCGACTCGGTGAGCCGCGCGATGCTGGGCTCTTCGAGTGAAATGCGGAGCAGTCCGGGGGTTTCAAGCAGCAGGGCCGGAGCGTCTTCTCTCACGAGGGGCACTACCTCCACGGGCGCACCAGTCTTGGGGGCCGGCGCCTGGGTTTTCCGTGGCGGCGCCACGGGTTCTGGTTTGCTCTTTGGCTCCGCGGCCGGTGGCTCTGTCTGAGAATCCGCCTGTTTGGGGCTCTCGGCCGCCCGGGTCTGCACCTCATCGGGTGTTCGCCGGCGACTGAGCAACTCGCGGCGCCTTTGCGCAGCGTCAATCAGACTCTCTTCAGTGCGCTGGGCTTCGGATGCGATCTCGTTTTCGAGCTTTGCCGCCGCGCTTCCCGGGGCAGGCGGAGGAGCAACCGGTTTGCCCGCGCTGGCCGGCGGCTCGCTCATGCCCTGGCGGCGCTTGTCGATCATGGCTTCCATCTCGGCAACCATTTTCCTGGC
>JAGRBM010000587.1 GCA_020434085.1 Chrysiogenia bacterium
ACCACCAGCATGGAGACCGACGGGGTCTACCGCACCTATGACTGGGGCGACGTGCAGCGACAGTGGAAACTTGACGGGAACGACTACGACTTCGACGCGCTGGGCATGCGGCTTCGCGAGTGGGGAGACGCCCACGGGGTCCCGGTCTTCGTACCCCGCCACCAGCTCAAGGCGCTCGAAGACGCGGGCACCCGCCTGTATTTCTCCCACGACGGGCACCTCAACCCGCGCGGGCATCAGGCGATTGCCGATGCCTTCGTGCGCGATTTCTGGCCGACTCTGGAAGGCGCGCTCGCAGCACGCGCCGGCAGCACCACGCCGGCCGCCGGCGGCGGCGAGGAATAGCGCGCGATTGCACGCTCTCGTGCCGCGGGCTATCTAGCCCCCACATCCAACAGAAGAGAGCCAACACCATGAGCAAGCATGCCAACAACCCTGCTGTTGCCTATTTCCCCAACGTCGAATTCCACAAACACCTGGGGGTCGAAATCCTCGAGACCGCCGACGACTACGTGAAGATGCGCCTTCCCCACCGGAAGGAGCTCACCGGCGGCGGCGACGCCTACCACGGCGGCGTGGTCGCCTCCCTCATGGACTGCGCCGGGTCGCTGGCCTGCTACTGCGGTCACGACCTGAGTAAGGGCTTCCGGGGCTCCACCGTGACGCTGACCATCCAGTATATCTCCGCCGCCCGCGGCGAGAATCTCATCGCCGAGGGCCAGGTCAACAAGCGCGGCAAGGAACTCATCTTCTCCGACGTCACCATCACCACCGAGAACGAGGGACGCCTGATTGCCAAGGGCGTGCTGGTGTATCGGTTGGTGTGACAGCACCAACGCCCTCCCAGCTCCCCCGCGCCGGGGGAGCTGTCCGGCCAGGCCGGACAGAGTGGGTGCCGGTACCTGCACTCGCCAAGAATCTGATCGCCACCTGCGAGTCTCCCTCAGTCGCCTTTGGCGACAGCTCCCCCGGTGCGGGGGAGCAGGGAGTGGTGAGTTCCCTCATCCGCCGCCCGAATGTGCTACAACCCTCTTCATTCTGATGGAGGGCGCGTGCGCCCGGCGGCAACATGAAAGTCACCGTACTTACCTGGAACATCCACAAGGGCATTGGCGGCGTGGACCGCAAATACCGCCCCGAACGGGTCATCGAGCTCATCCGCTACTACAAGCCCGACGTGTGCCTGCTTCAGGAAGTCGACGAGGGCGTGCGTCGCTCGAACTACCACCGGCAGGTGGACTTCATCGGCGAGAACGTCGGCCTGCGCCACCGCGTGTTCTCGGTCACCCACAAGCTGCGCGGCGGCAACGGCCACTATGGCAACGCGATCCTCTCGCGCTGGCCGCTCTTCGATGAGCACAACATCGATCTGACCATCGGCATTCGCAAGAAACGCGGCTGCATCTACGCGCGCGCCCGCGTTCGTTTTGACAGCGGCAAGAGCCGCACGCTGGGGCTCTACAACCTGCACCTGGGACTTGCCGGCTCCGAGCGGGCCAAGCAGCTCGAGCGTTTCATCTCCAGTCACCCCTTCCAGGGACTCCACGCCCGCACGCCCGTCGTGCTGGGCGGCGACTTCAACGACGTGTGGGGAACCCTCGGCAAGCGCTTCCTCGAGCCCGTGGGCTTCAGCCGCGCCGGCGAACGGGTCAATACCTTCCCCGCGCGGCTTCCGGTGCGACCGCTCGACGGCCTCTGGATACGCGGCGAGGCCGGCGCCGAGCGAGGATTTCCCTCGCGCCACCACCTCGCGCGCGAGGCCTCGGATCACCTGCCACTGATCGCCGAGATCAATTTGAACCCCATGAAACGCTAGGGCCCGTTGCCGGCGCGATTCCGGCATCCCTGCTCCGCCGATCCTTCAAAGATCACAGAAGTCACCCAACGAGGCGTTGCGGCAGCTTTTCCGTTTTTACCCGGGTGATATTGACCCGCAGTTATTACCCGGGTAATAATCCGTCCATCCCGAACGCCAGGATGCACCTGCGATGAGCGAGCCCCTTTCCCATTCCTACACGAGCTTCGATGGCCACCGGCGCATTGCGGCCGGCACGCTCGCGACCAACGCCCTGGCAGTGAAGAAGGCCCTCGAATCGGGCGCGACCGGGCCGGTGCTCGTTTTCGACGATGCGACCGGTCGCTGCGTGGATGTCGACACCCGGGGCACCGACGCGGAAGTGCTCGCCCGCCTGCCGGCGGGCGCGCCCGATCGAAACAAACCCGACGCCCCCGAGGCTACTGAAAAACCCCGCGGTCGCGGCCGCCCCCGGCTCGGCGTGGTCTCGCGCGAAGTAACACTCCTGCCGCGACACTGGCAGTGGCTCTCAACCCAGCCAGGCGGCGCGTCGGTGACGCTGCGAAAACTGGTGGAGCAGGCGCGCCGCGCAAACGGCGAGAAGGACAAAGTCCGCAAGGCCCATGAGCGGGCCTACCACTTCATGTCGGCCCTCGCAGGCGATTTGCCGGGTTTCGAAGAAGTCACGCGCGCGCTCTTTGCAAACGATCCAATCAAGTTCGCCAAGCTGACCCGCCGCTGGCCGGACGATGTGCGCGCGCACGCCACCGGCCTCGCTTTTCCAGATGAAAGGCAAACCCGCACATGATCGAAACCTCTGCATATCTTGAGCCCACCGACGAGGCGGGCCGCGCACTGTTCATGCGGAACCCGCAGGGCAGCGTCGTGATGTTGAACCTGCTGCGATTTCGGGAAACCGCCGACTACGCGGCCACGCCCGAGCTGGCGCCCGATGCGCCCATCAGCGGCGCGGCAGCGTTCGAGCGTTACATCGCGCACACCCTGCCCCACCTCCGCGCCTCCGGCGGCGCGTTGCTCTATCTGGGAAACGGCGGTCCGTTCCTGATCGGCCCGCCCGAAGAACGCTGGGACCTGGTCATGCTGGTGCGGCAAAGCAGCCTCGCCTCGTTCATGGCATTTGCTTCCAACGAGGCCTACCTGGCCGGAATCGGGCACCGCGCCGCGGCGCTCGAAGACTCCCGCCTGCTCCCGCTCACTGACGCAGGAACGCCCGGCACCAGCCCCTGATCGCCGGGATCACCCGATGAAACGTCGTTAATTGTGCCGAATTTACTTGGTGGGCCGCGCCCGCAGGCGTAGTCTTTCAGGTATGAACCGGTTCAAAGAGGCCGCGACGCGCGTGGCGGGCGAAGCGCGCGAGGCTCTCAAGCTCGCCCCGCTCGAAATCGCCATGGGCTTTGCCCTGGCGGCGAAGTTTTCCTGGACCGTTGAAGAAG
>JAGRBM010000588.1 GCA_020434085.1 Chrysiogenia bacterium
CGATCATGGAGGAGATGGTCGCCTTCCGCGAGAAAAGCGGCACGCCTGTGAGCATGAGCATCCGGCAAGGCCGTTTCTTCGCCGCCGTGACGCTCACCCGCGGCCTCTTCGAGCCCCCGCTCTTTCGCCCCATCACCCGCTTCTCCGAACTGCGCGAGCTCTTCGACGACCTCACCCTGTTCGTCGATCTGGCACGCGCCATCGATCTCAACACCCGGCGCTGGAGCGAGACGAGCGGGCTGAGTGAGATGGGATAGAGACAATTCCTTCCCCGCTCCCCCGCGCCGGGGGAGCTGTCCGGCCCAGTCGGGCTGAGGGGGTCATACCAGGCGGCGATCAGGAAACTAGGAGCCATTCGCGACACCCCCTCCGGCCTGCGGCCACCTCCCCCCGTGGGGGAGGAGGGATTGTGCTGGCACTTTCGACCCAAAACAAAACGGCCCCCATCCGGGGGCCGTTTCCATTGAAGCATCAGCGTCGCCGCTTACGCGGCCGTCTCTTCAAAGTCCGACAGGCCGGCCAGGCGGTCGAGGTGGTAGTCGATGTCGCCGTACATGTGATTCAAAGCGTGCATGCGCTTGAAGAACAGGCCCACGTCCTGCTCGTCGGTGCAACCGATGCCGCCGTGGAGCTGGATGGCCTCGGAGGTGATGAACCAGCCCGATTTTTCGAGCTGCACCTTGGCCTGGCTCACGGCCTTGCGACGCACATCGCGGTCTTCGTTGTCGCCCTCAATTGCTGCGAGGATGGCCATGGAGTGCAGGAGCTGCGCCTCGATGAACATGTCGGCGGCGCGGTGCTGCAGGGCCTGAAAGCTGCCGATGGGCACGTTGAACTGCACGCGGACTTTGAGATACTCGATGGTGGTCATCATCGCGGTGCGGGCCATGCCAAGGCCCTCGGCCACGGCCATGGCGGCGCCGCGATCGAGCGCTCGCTCGAGGATGGCAAAGCCCTTGTCCTTTTCGCCGAGCATCGCAGAGGCCGGAACCTTCACGTTCTCGAGCGTGACGAGGCCGCGCTTGAAGCCGTCCATGGTGCTCACCGCCTTGCGGGAGAGCCCCGCGGCATCGCCGGGAACGAGGAAGAGCGTGACGCCGCTCTCATCGCCGGCCTTGCCGGAGGTGCGCGCCGCCACGATCAGCGTGTCGGCGGCGTGGCCGTTGTCGACCCACACCTTGGTGCCGCTGATGGTGAACTCGCCGCTGGCTTCTTTGGCCTCGGCGGCGATGAGCGCCGGGTTGTAGCGGCTGTCCTTTTCGGCGTAGGCCAGCGCGAGGCTCGCCTTGCCCTCGATCACCGGGGCGAGGATCTGCTCCTTCTGCTGATCGGTGCCGCTCTGGGAGATCGCCATGCCGCACACGGCGATGCTGGTGACAAAGGGCTCGGGTACGAGCGAGCTGCCCAGCGGGGTCACCACGGTGAAGAGATCCACCAGGCCGCCGCCGATGCCGCCGAGTTCTTCGGGGAAGGGAATGGCGGTGAGCCCGAGCTCGCTGCCGATCTTCTCCCACATGGCCTTGTCCCAGCCGGTTTCGGTCTCGCGCATCTTGCGGAAGCGCTCAACGGGTGAATCTTTCTTGGCAAAGCTCTCGGCCGTCTGGCCGAGCATCTTCTGTTCGTCGGTAAGGTCGAAATGCATGATGTTCCTCCTTTAGCGCTTGCCGCCGCTGGGCAGGCCCAGGATCATCTTCGAGATGATGTTGCGCTGAATCTCGTTGGAGCCGCCGTAGATCGTGGCGGCGCGGCCGTAGCAGAAATTCGAGGCGACCCACTGCTCGCGCGAGGGGATCGCATCGTCACCGGAATCGAACCAGCCCATGGCGTTCTGGCCCATCGCATCGAGGGTCAGCTCGGCCGCACGCTGCTGGAGCTCCGAGCCGCGGATCTTGAGAATCGAGCTCTCGGGACCGGGCGCCTTGCCCTTCTGTGCGGCGGCCAGGGTGCGCAGGTTGGTCATTTCCAGCGAGCGGTGGAGGACTTCCAGCTCGGCGATGCGCTTGCGGAAACGCGGGTCGTCCATCAGGCGTGCATCGCCGACCTTCGTCTCGCGGGCAACGGCCTTGGCGGTCGAGATCATGCGACGGATCTGCGGGACGCCAGCGATGCCGGTGCGCTCGTGACCGAGCAGCGCCTTGGCGATGGTCCAGCCTCCGCCCTCGGGGCCGATGCGGTTGGCCTTGGGAACGCGCGCGTTCTCGAAGAAGGTCTCCGAGAATGCCTCGGTGCCCGAGATGTTCAGGAAGGGCTTTACTTCGATGCCCGGCGTGTTCTTGCAGTCGGCCAGGACGAACGTGATGCCTTCCTGGTTCTTGCCGGCGCTCGAGGTGCGCGCGAGCACGAAGACCCAGTCGGCGTACTGGGCGTTGGTGGTCCAGGTCTTCTGACCGTTGAGGATGTAGTGATCGCCGTCGTCCTCGGCCTTGAGCTGCAGGCTCGCCAGGTCGGAACCGGCGTTGGGTTCGCTGTAGCCCTGACACCAGACCTCTTCACCCGAGAGGATCTTGGGAAGGAAGCGCTGCTTCTGCTCGTCGGTGCCGAACTGCATGATCACGGCCGAAACCATGATGAGCCCGAAGGGCGAGAGCGGCGGGGTGTTGGCCAGCGCGGTCTCTTCATTGAAGATGTGTCGCTGCGTGACGTCCCAGCCCGTGCCGCCGTGTTCCTTCGGCCAGTGCGGGGCCACCCAGCCCTTGTCGTAGAGAATCTTGTGCCAACGCATCGTGTCTTCGTGTTCGAAGTGTGCGCCGCGCGCGGCTTTTTCCTTGATGTCGGCGGGCATCGCCTCGTCGAGGAACTTGCGCACTTCGGCGCGGAATTCCTCGTCTTCCTTGGTAAAGGACATATCCATGAGCCAGGGTCTCCTTCGCGTGATGGGAAAAGATGGCGCGGGCTCCGAATAGGCATTCGGATCGGCCCTGCGCCTCAATTCACGGCCCGGCGATGCTAGCGCGAGGGCCCCCGGGGCTCAACCGCCCTGAACATTTGTTCGGTGATTTATTCTGACGCTGGAGTCAGTGGAGAGTCGCTTTGCTGAATCCCGTTCGGTGGCACCTAGCGCGTAAACAAGCCCGCTTGAACGGAATCCATTTCTTGGCCGTTGAAGCCAATGCGGAACGGGCCCCAGCAGGTCATCCCCATTGATTC
>JAGRBM010000589.1 GCA_020434085.1 Chrysiogenia bacterium
GCATGGTGCGCGCCTCGGTGGCGAGCAGCAGAAGGTAGGCCTTCAGCACCCGCGCCATGGGCATCGCCGGGTCGTGCGCCAGCGCGGCCTCGACCGCCGCCAGCGGATCGCCGCGATAGTGCAGGTAGTCCTGGAGCGCGGTCTCGTAGGCCCCGGCCGCCGCCGTCCCGGCAGCGGTGAGCGCCATGCCCCGCGGATCGTGCTTGGTCATGGCGGCGACCCTGCCATGGCGGCGCGGCCGGGACCAGACGGCATCACACGGCGTGCGCAATCGCCGGTGGGCGCTGCGCCGTCCGGCAGCTAGGCTGGCGGCCGACCTGGGGGAACGCCATGCATGTGCTCGCCGTCCTGTGCCATCCGCGCCGGGATTCCTTCTCCGGCGCCGTCGTCGACCGCTTCGCGGCGGGCGCGCGCGATGCCGGCCACACGGTCGAGATCGCCGACCTCCACGCCGAGGGCTTCGATCCCGTCTTCAAGGCGGGCGATTTCGTGCAGTTCGAGGGCGGCACCATGCCGCCTGACGTGCTTGCCGAGCAGGCCCGCGTCGACCGTTGCGATGCGCTCTGCTTCGTCTTCCCGATCTGGTGGTACGGCATGCCCGCCATGTTCAAGGGCTGGCTCGACCGCGTGTGGTCGAACGGCTGGGCCTATCACTGGGAACACGATCCTGAAGGCAGCCTGCTGAAGGCGCGGCCCTGCACCTTCCTGTGCCCGACCGGTGCCAGCCCGGCGATGATGGCGCAGGGCGGCTACGGCGAGGACCTCGACAACCTCTGGCGCCGCGGCGTCCTCGGCTACTGCGGCGTCGATCCGATCCGCATCGAATTCCTGCTCGACGCCGCCTTCGACACCGGCACGCACGAACGGCACCTTGAGACGGCATACCGGGCGGGGATGGAGATCGGAGACCCCAGACGATCCAATCCTAACCCTCAGGGAAGGAAGTGAGCCCGTCCGGCCGCATTAGGTGTGTGCCTTTCGGCTCTGCTTCGCTGACACACTCCAGTTGAATTCACACTGGCTCAGCCAACCCACAGTATAAGTTACCAACCCCCACCGATCCTATGGATGGTCGGAATTGGGAACCTGGAGCGTCCGGACGAACTCGAAATACGGATACCACTCTAGTAAACTGCACTCAATTCCTTCTTTCGGATCATGTGCAGTAAATTAGTATCATCCCATTGCACGAACCAACTTTGGTGTTCGAATGTCTCAACGGCTGCCTGCGCGCTTGCGACGGCGACCTGCGCAAGGCCAATCTGCTTTCTCAGTTTATTGAAGAGCTTTGCGCGCCTAGAACGGTCGATGTATGGACAGCCGAGGAGATCAAGCGCCAAAAAGGCTGACTGGGCATCAACTCGTATGTCTTCATGGCCCAATAATATGGCTTCAGCGCGTTTATATAAAGAATTCCGCAAGTTTGTGAAATTACTGCTGTTTTTTATACAGAAAAGATACGAAATAACCTCAAAATATTCCATTTTATCAACCGGCTCGCAGAAGTCCGAAATTGACTTTTGTCCCAAGGCCTCATTGATTCCCACCTCCCCAAGCACGAGAAGAACATTGATTGCCTCAAGGGGTACGACTCCGACGGAACGAATTTTTGCGCCGTGCTTGAAGGCCATAACGAATTGATATGTCCAAAGTACAATTTTTTCCCGAAGAAATGGCGTTCTCTCAGGAATTTTTTCTTTGATGAAATTGAAAGACTGGATCGCAGATTGCGCAACGCGAAGAGAGGATGAGGTCGTAGGGTCGACATTGTAGAAAAAATAAATCGCTTCGAGCAATAATACTATTGCTCCTACAAAATCCTCAGGCTTTGCATTTTCTCGTTGAATGGCCCGATCAAAACTAGAGATCAGTGCGATTACCCGGGCGGAAAGGGCGCCAATGATGTAGCCACTAACCGCGTCATACCCACAACCCTTGTCGAGACAGCTCGTCTTAATGTCATCAAGAAAGAGGCGGAGGAGATTCTGATGTCGCCAGATGCGTTCCGGGTAGCTGTAGCCATAGCCGCTGTCACTCGAAATATTACCAACAATGAAACGTTCAAAGAATGATTTAAGAGCCTTGTCGGCAGCGCGTACCAAACATGATTTCTCTGTCACAAAGGGTCGACGTACTAGAGATGTTTTCTCTCTGTTTAGATGCAGATTGAAATTGGATAGCTCCATTTCTATCGCCATAAGCACATCTGCGCTGACCTCTTCAGACTGGCTGAAAATCAGAAAATCATCGACATACCGTCGAAATTCATAATCGACTTTCCACTGGAAACCGAGAGCCGCCAGACGAGATATAACACGCTTATCTACTTCACTCAGAATCAACTCAGCAAAGACCCTGCTAACTTCAGCACCAACACATATCCCGTTTGTCTCATTGAAATTTACTGACTGCATCAAACGATCAAATCGATTGCTAAAAGTCTGATGGTTCGTATTATCCTTGGCCGTATCAATATCTGCTGTTGCCCAGTACAATGTGTGAGTATAAATGCTATTGAAGCATTTTGATATATCTGCAAGGCACATTACTAAATATTTTTTTTCTAGTTCAGTAAATTCAGAAGAATTAAAGAATTTATAGACTCTTGTTACCCCACGGTAGGAAAAATACGAAGCGGGATTGGAAACCGTCGTCTCGATATCGACCGTGTCTATCCCGGCCTTCTTATACTTATTACGCTCACTATAGGGTCCCCTCACAAAGAATAGGCTGCCAACCTTGCTGGGAGACCGGATCGAAGCCTTCGATTTTCTGGAATGAAAACAGATGAGGTGGCCGTCTTCCTGATAAAATTTTGCGATCGCGAGTTGGCCACTTGGATGAATGAGACTCAATTGTCGTGAAGACCGTCCGCCCTTGGTAATGTGGTAGCGGTACGGCTTTGTATAGGGTTTCGGAGAGTCAAATAGACGATCAATAAATTCGCGGCGTTCTACATTGGGATGCGGATCTGCTTTGACATTACGGTAAAACCCATCATTAGAGATAATTATGGGAATATCACCCGGCATTGTGTCGGTAATCAATGCACGGAGATGATCCGATCTATGGATATTGCCCTTAGCGATGACGCGCTTACGCATGCTGCCACACCGATCTGAGTTCAACCAAGCGGGCGGGCCCGAAGGAATAGAAGCGTTTCTTCCTATGACCGTCCCGAAACGTAAGCCGCGCAAGTTCGCGGCGCCGCGCCATTGTAGTGGCAGGACGCAGCTTGTTGCCGGGATGGGGCGACATCAGCATGTTTCGCAGGAATTTGTCCAAACTGGGGATAGCCTCGGATGATACTATGTCAATTAGTGGATAGTTAAAGTATATGCCGGAAGTTCGGCGGATACCGGTTGCCCGATCCACAAAATTGAAATTTCCAGTGATAAGCCGAAGGCGTGCATGCAGATCATCGTAATTGCCATCGACCGAAAACTGGAGCAACGATTTCGCGATTCGCGTCTTGAGCTTGCGCACCTTCCCTGGTGCAATATCGAGCGAAACGTTTCGCATTATGCTATTGTCTTTTGATCGTTCGGGATGACTCACATTGAAGCGGTATCCAAGAAAATCGATCGAAGCAGCGTGTCCCGTCTGGGATTTTGAGAATTTTGTTAGATTGAAAATTTCACTTTTCTCGTTGAATTCTAGGCCGTCAGGAAGCGCCGCTTTTACGTACTGTAAAAATTCAGCGCGGTCTTCTCTGCCGCTGGTGACGACAAAGATGTCATCGACGAAACGTACGTAGAACCAGACCTGCGGTTTGTCTGCAACGCTTTCATCGAACGGCTGCAGGAGATATTCGGCGAGGGTGGCGCTGAGACCAATGCCGCGTGGAAGGCCGTTGACACCGCAGCTCTTGGCAACCCTGAAGAAAGTGTCCAGGGCGGTTGCGGATTGCCCGGAGAATCCTTCGTCATTCTTGAGACGATCCAAAATCATCTCGATGTTTACGCTCTCGAAGAACGCTTTAATATCAAACTTATAAACTCTATAGGCGGTGCCTTCCCGAAGCATGGTCCGGGCGCATTCAATGATGAACTGGCGATTATCCTGCTTGGCGCCGGTAACTCGACTAATATTCTTCGAAATATGACGAAGCACCAAAAGCTGAGCTAAGTCAGTGATCTGATAAATTGTCTTTCCTCGGAGGCGTGATTGTAGAAATGCGACGGTTGCGAATCCATCAGTGCCTATCGTGACTGCGTTGTCGACAACGACTTTACGGTCCATCGCGTTGAGCAAGGACGGGTTCGCTATGAAATCCCCCGGCAAAAAGTGACGCGCAATGGACCTTGCGTGCATTGTAAGATCACTCATCGTGCCACCCTCTTCGTAATCAACCAATCTTGTTATCGTACAAATAGCAAATCAACCGGCCAGTCGATGCGGCTGATTCAGACGCAGTCTTGCGTGTCCAACGACGATCTCGATATGTGGAGTTGAAGACTCTCCCACGGCACCTGGAGCCCCACCATGACCGCACGCCGCAAGAAGCCTGAGGACCTCCGCAGCAGGCTGTGGTTCGACGATCCGAGCCATCCCGATTCCGTGGCGATCCACTTGGAGCGCTATCTCAACTACGGTCTGACGCGGGAGGAACTGCAGGGCGGGCGGCCGATCATCGCGATCGCGCAGACGGGTTCGGACCTGTCGCCGTGCAACCGGCATCACATCGAACTTGCCAAGCGGGTGCGCGACGGCATCCGCGATGCCGGCGGCGTACCCTTCGAGGTGCCGGTGCATCCGATCCAGGAGACGGGCAAGCGGCCGACGGCCATGCTCGACCGCAACCTTGCCTATCTCGGCCTCGTCGAGGCCCTGCACGGCTATCCCTTCGACGGCGTCGTGCTGACCATCGGCTGCGACAAGACGACGCCGGCCTGCCTGATGGCCGCCGCCACGGTCGACATCCCGGCCATCGCGCTCTCGGGCGGGCCGATGCTGGATGCCTGGTGGGAGGGCAGGCTCGCCGGTTCCGGCATGGTGAAGTGGGAGGCGCGGAAGAAGCTCGCCACCGGCGAACTCGACTATGCCGGCTTCATTGATCTCGCCTGCCGCGCCGCGCCCTCGCCGGGCCACTGCAACACCATGGGCACGGCGCTCACCATGAACAGCCTGACCGAGGCGCTGGGCATGTCGCTGCCCGGCTGCGCCTCGATTCCCGCACCCTATGCCGGGCGCGCGGCCATGGCCTATCTCACCGGCAAGCGCATCGTCGAGATGGTCTGGGAGGACCTCAAGCCCAGCGACATCCTGACGCGCGGCGCCTTCCTCAACGCCATCCGCGTCAACACGCTGATCGGCGGCTCGACCAACGCGCCGATCCACCTGCAGGCGATCGCGCGCCATGTCGGCGCCGAACTCTCGCTGCAGGACTGGCAGGAGGCGGGCTACGCCCTGCCGCTGCTGGTCGACTGCCAGCCCTCCGGGCGTTACCTCGGCGAAGCCTACAACCGGGCAGGCGGCGTGCCGGTGGTGGCCAGGGTCCTGGCCGACCGCGGCCTGCTCGACCCGGCGACCACGGTGACCGGCCGCACGCTGGCCGAAAACGTCGCCGAGGCGGCCGCACCCGACGGCGATGTAATCCGCCCCTTCGACAACCCGCTGAAGGAGCACGCCGGTTTCCTCGTGCTCTCGGGCAACCTCTTCGACGGCGCCATCATGAAGACCTCGGTGATCTCGGAGGCCTTCCGCAAGGCATGGCTCGAGGTGCCCGGCCGCGAGAACATCATGGAGGGCACGGCGGTCGTCTTCGACGGCGCCGAGGACTACCGCGCCCGCATCAACGATCCCGACCTCCCCTGCGACGAGCGCTCGATCCTGGTGGTGCGCGGGGCCGGGCCCATCGGCCATCCCGGTGCCGCCGAGGTCGTCAACATGCAGCCGCCCGACCGCCTGATCCGCCAGGGCATCCGCGAACTGCCGACCATGGGCGACGGGCGCCAGTCGGGCACTTCGAACGCACCCTCGATCCTCAATGCCGCGCCGGAGGCCGCCGCGGGCGGCGGCCTCGCGCGCCTGCGGACCGGCGACAGGCTGGTCATCGACCTCAACGCCCGCACGGCCAACGCCATCGTGCCGCAGGACGAGTGGGAGGCGCGCGCCGCCACCATCGACGTGCCCGAGAGCCAGACGCCCTGGCAGGCGCTCTACCGGGAGAAGGTGGGGCCGCTCAACACCGGCATGTGCTTCGACTTCGCCACCGCCTTCCAGAAGGTCCGCACCCACATCCCGCGCAACTCGCACTGAGGGGGATTCTCACGCGGAGACGCGGAGAGCGCGGAGAGCTTCACATGCTCCCTCTCCCGCGAGGGGAGAGGGGATGCTGCTCCGCGTTCTCCGCGGCTCCGCGTGCGGCGAATCCTCTCAGGGTTTCTGTTCGATGTTGTCGAAGACGATCGTGCCGGAGGCGTCGATCCGGGGCACGCCCCAGATCGGGCGGTAGCCGGTCGGCTCCTCGATCACGGTCAAGTGGTCGATGCTGCCGCAGCCGGTGCCGCAGAAGCGGGTCATGGTGAAGAGGTGGACGTCGGCGCGGCCGGCGAAGGCCTCGGGCGTACCGTCGTTGACGAGCTCGGTGAAGCTCGGGCCGTCCTCGTTGGCTTCCGCCCGCAGGGCCCGGCATTCGGCGAGCGGCACGAAGCCGCGCCAGTCGGGCCGCGGCGCGCCGTAGCGGGCGTTGAGCTGGGCCCGTTCGGTCGCGTCCAGCGGGTCGGCATCGCCCGCCGTGCCGACGCAGGTCAGCCCCAGGCTCGTCTCCGGGCCGCCGAAGGCATAGTCGTAGACCTCGGCAAAGAGCAGGACATCGTTGAAGACCGGGGCCTCGTCCTCGTCCTTCTCCATGCCGCCCGCGGCGAAGGCCAGCAGCGGGGCGAGCAGCAGCAGGGCGGCAAGGCGTGCGGCCACCCTGCTAGCCCGCCACGGGGAAGGGCTCGGGATCACAGAAGCGCTTCACGACGTTGGCGGTGAGCCGGGCGATGTTGTTGTCGAAGCCGTTGCAGGGCAGGGCCGAGACATAGGCGATGGAGCCGGTCGAGAAGACCGCGCCGCCGCCCGCCGTCTCGAAGAACATCATGTCGGCCTTGATGGCGGGCTGCAGGCTTCCGGTGATCATCGGGTGCATGTGGCCGATCTCCTCGACGACGAAGAGCACGGCATCGCTGTGGTCGAAGGAGCTGGCGACGGCCAGCGCATGGGGCGGCGTGCCGCGCAGGGGATCGGCGGCATCGAGTTCCCAGCCCGCCGCGCCGCCGCCGAGCAGGCCGAAGTCGCCGACGATGTCGCCCTCGATGCCGTCGAAGATCCAGGCGGCGCGGGGATCGCGGCTCTCGGGGTTGCGCCGGTAGGGGCTTGAGCGGTCGAAGCCCTGTGCGATGAAGCCGTTGCCGACCAGGCTCTGGGGCGTGCGTCCGGCACGCCACCACAGGCCGCCCATCTCGCCGGTGAAGCTCATGTAGTATTCGCCCGGCTCGGCGATCCAGCTTCGCATGCCGTCCTCGGCGCGGCGCATCTCGATTGCTCCGGGCTTGTCGTCACGGTAGGCGACGCGCCAGTAGAAACCGTTGCCGCCCATGTACATCAGGCGCCCGCCGCGCGCGCAGAAGCCGGTGTAGGCATCGTGCATGCGCGTCGAGGTGTATTCGGGGTGGCTCATGGTCATCACGCAGGGCCACTGGCTCAGCAGGTCGACGCCCTCGCGGTCGATGTCCTCGTCGCAGATCATGTCGTAGGCGATGCCGGCGTGCTCCAGCCAGGCGATCAGGTGCATGTCGGCCGAAAGCTGCCAGAGCGATTCGTTGGTCGGCGACAGGTTGGCGACCGGGCGCAGGCGCGAGCTGTAGTGCGGCCCGGTGCCGTCGGCATGGAAGCCGTACATCGAGACGCCGTATTCGGGATGGGCGTTCTGCTGCAGGTCGTCGACGCCCAGCCGCGCAACGCGGTTGAACTGGTAGTCGAGCCCGGGGTCGAAGACCTCCTCGATGTTGGCGTAGGCGAGGTAGCTGGCATCGGGCAGCACGACGCAGAGCGGCGCGCTGGTCCTGCCCTTCTCCGGGCGCACGACGAAGGGAATGAAATAGGGCTCGCTGCCCTCGCGCTCCAGCTTGGCGGCATAGAGGCCGCTCTTCGTGCCGGGCGGGATGGCGGCCTCGACGTCGCTTTCCCAGCCGCAGTCGTAGAGCGCGTCCTCGACGACGTGGATCGCGCCCCACTGCTCGGGATCGTCGGTCCAGCGATGCTGGGTGCCGTCCCAGTTGTGCCCGGTCTTGGCGCGCATGGGCAGGTTGACGGCGACACCGTCGAGCCCGTTGCCGGAAATGTCGGCCAGACGATCGGTCGGGATGTCGATGGCGAAGTTCCAGGCGAGCACGACGCGCTTCTTCAGCGCCCCGGGCACGGGGCCGCCGGCGAGCGCCAGCACCTCGTCGTCCGAAAGCAGGCCGTGGCTCAGCACCGGGCGCTCGAGCTTGCCGTTGACGTGGCCGCCGGGGAACCAGCCTGCCTCGTTGCGGTTGTTGTAGGCGCCGACCAGGAAGGCCGCGCCGGGATTGCGCACGTCGGTGACGGCCGAGGCGTCCGCGCTCGCCTCGCAGCGCGCCGGGATCGTCGCCACGGGATGCACCATGCGCTGAACGATGCGGATTTCCTTCGTCTCCGCATTCCAGCTTCCCGAGAGCAGGTACCACTGGCGCGCGATCAGCGGCTCGGGCGCCACGGCATGGACCGTTGTGTGGTCGATACCGTCGCCGACGAAGAAGCAGGCATGGCCGTCGCCGTTGGTGAACAGGC
>JAGRBM010000590.1 GCA_020434085.1 Chrysiogenia bacterium
CCGACGAGCGCGTGCTGCCCGGCGGCACCGCCTACCTCACCGACGCCGGCATGACCGGCCCCTACGACTCGGTCATCGGCATGAAGAAGGAAGCCTCACTCCGGCGCTTCCTGACCGGCATGCCCAGCCGCTACGAGTGCGCCAAGAACGACGTGCGCCTTTGCGGCGCCATCGTCGATATCGATGAAGAAACCGGTAAGGCCCGGGGCATCGAGCGCGTCAATATCCCGCTTCCGGGCTGATCGCGGCCGGGTTGCACCGGTTCTGAGTGCTGTTCACACTTGTTCCATCCTTTGCGGGGAGGGGACTTGTGGACTTTCTCTATCCATCCACCGAGCGGCGCGGCCGCTGCGTTCAGCTCACCAGCTATGACAAGGGGCCGCTGCGGTGGATGCCGGGAATACTCGCGGACTGGTCGCGAAGGTGCGTGGTACTGCGTCCGCGCCAGACGCACGAGGCCGCTGCCGTCGAGGGCGCCGGGCTGCTCACGCGGCTCTTCGTGGCCTTTCCAAACCGGATCCGGCCCTCGCTGCTTCGCGAGGTCGTCATGCGCATCTACTGGGACGGGGATGAACACCCGGCCATCGAGACGCCCGTCGGTGATTTCTTCGGCATTCACCACCAGACCTGGCGGCAGTACGATTCGCGCTTTCTGAGCGTCGTCTCCGGCGGCATGGTGTGCACCGCGCCGATGCCCTTTGCGAAGGGTTTTCGCATCACCTTCACCCAGGACGGCAACATTCCGCTGCCGCTCTTCTTCTATGGCATGGGCTACTACGAACTCGACGAGGCCGATGTCTCCCCGCTCCGCTTTCGCGCCCAGTGGCGGCGCGAGGCGCTGGCCGAAAAGCACCGCCCCTATACTTTCCTCGAAACCGACGGCAGCGGGCTCTACCTGGGCCTGCATCTGTCCACGCGCAACCGCGATGCCTGGCTGCTGCGCGCGCCGTGGACGTGGATGCTCCCGCGCGGACTGGGCTTGGGACAACTCGAGGGCTGGGAAGAACTCTACATCGACGGCGAGAACGAGAGCCGCCACAGCGGCACCGGACATGAGGAATACTTCAACACCGGCTGGTACTTCTCCGACGGTGCCTTCACCGGCATCGATCATGGCGTGCTCGAGCGCAGCTACCGCACCGGGCGCACCGCCTCTTATCGCTACCACTGGCGCGACCCGCTCGCGTTCAGGGAGAGCTTCCGCGGCATCATCCATCACGGGATGAACGACGTCATTCCGGCCGAGTATGCGAGCACCGCCTACTGGTACCAGAAGGGTCCGGCGGGTGGCGGCTATTCGATTCCGCCTGTGGAGGGGCGCGTGCCGCGCGTGCGCGACCGGGGGCGCAAAGTGTTCTATTGAGCCGGCGGAGGAATCCCTCATGAAAGAGTTTGCGCCCGTCCGGATCGACTATTTCTCCGACATCCTGTGCGTGTGGGCCTACGTCTCGCAGGTTCGTCTCGACGAATGCTCCACGCGCTTTGCAGGCCGGATCGCCCTGCACGAGCACTTCATTCCCGTCTTTGGCGACGTTCCCGGAAAGATGGCGGCGAGCTGGGAGAGCCGCGGCGGGGTTGCCGCCTACGCCGCCCACGTGCGCGAAGTGGCCGCGCGCTTCCCCCACGTTGAGGTGAGCGAGCGGGCCTGGGTCGAGAACACGCCGCAGTCCTCGGCGCCCGCACATCTGCTGGTGAAGGCCGCCCAGCTTCTCGAGTCCGACGATGGCGCGCAATGCCCGCCCTCGCCCGAGCTGGCCTGGGCCCTCCGGCTGGCGTTTTTCCGCGACGCCCGCGACGTCAGCGCGCGCGGCGTGCTGCTCGACGTGGCGGGGGCCGCCGGCTTCGATCCGGCTGCGCTGGCCGCCCGGCTCGACTCGGGAGAGGCGATGGCCGCCTTGTGCGCGGACGCCGAGCTACAGAGCAAGCACCTCATTCAGGGCAGTCCCACCCTGCTGCTCAACGAGGGCCGGCAGAAGCTTTACGGAAACGTGGGCTACCGCGTGATCCAGGCCAACGTCGAGGAGCTGATCGCGCGACCCGGCGACGTGGCGAGCTGGTGTTGAGCCGCGCTCTTGGCATGGGGCGGCCCCTCCGCTATTGCTAGCGGGCGCCCGGCCACATCGCCGGGCGGCGGAAGACCCCAATGAGCAAGCTCGTCAAAGACTTCGAGGCCCAGTGGAAGGCCATCACCCGCGGCGCGGTGGACGTCATTCCCGAGAAGGATCTGCGCAAGAAGATTCAGCACGCGATCGACACGGATACGCCGCTTCGTATCAAGGCGGGTTTCGACCCCA
>JAGRBM010000591.1 GCA_020434085.1 Chrysiogenia bacterium
AGAGAGAAACAGCTCAAGGGTTGGGTGCGTGCGAAGAAAGTTGCACTCATTGAGTCGGTCAATCCGGAATGGAGAGACTTGAGCGAAGGTTGGGACATGTCGCGAATCTAGCCGGCGACAACGCGATTCTTCGCTTCGCTCAGAATGACACCATCCGGGAAGCGCTTCCACTAATCCACGAGACGAGACTCGGCATCTGACAGATGAGCAAGCCCCCGCCGTGGTTCCTCAAAGGTTGTCATTCTGAGTGAAGGGCCGGAGGGCCGCAACGAAGAATTCGGCTTGAGTCTGCAACGACCTCCGACGACGCGATTCTTCGCGGAGCCTGTCCTGAGCAAAGCCGAAGGGCTCAGAATGACACCACATGTGACACAGTGCGGGCTGTAAGAGTCATCAAACAGAAACAGTGAAACTGCTACGCGCTCATCGCCAGCATCCGCTCGATGGGCTTCAGTGCCCGCACGCGGATGTCTTCGGGGAGCGTGATCTCCGGGGTTTCGTCGCGCATGCACAGGTAGAGTTTTTCCAGGGTGTTGAGCCGCATGTAGGGGCACTCGTTGCAGGCGCACTCGTTGGTGGGCGGACCCGGGATGAAGGTCTTGTCCGGGCAGGCTTTTTCCATCTGGTGGATGATGCCGGGTTCGGTGACGACGATGAATTCGGCGGCGTCGTTTTCTTTTGCGTATTTCAGAAGCGCGCTGGTGGAGCCGATGTGGTCGGCCAGATCGAGGACCTCGGGCGTGCACTCGGGGTGCGCGATGACTCTGGCCTGCGGGTGGCGGATCTTGAGCTGGCGGATCTTCTTCTCGGAAAAAATTTCGTGCACCTGGCAGGTCCCCTGCCAGAGCGTCAAATCCCTGCCGGACTCTTTCTGCACGTAGGCGCCCAGGTATTTGTCGGGCGCAAAGAGGATGGGCTGGTCCTTGGGCAGCGCGCTCACGATTTTGGCGGCGTTGCTGCTCGTCACGATCACATCGGAGAGCGCTTTTACCGCGGCGGTGCAGTTGATGTAGCTGACCACCTGGTGGCCGGGGTGTTTCTTCACCCAGGCTTCGAAGAGATCGGCGGGCGCGCTTTCGGCGAGCGAGCAGCCGGCCTCGAGGTCGGGAAGCAGGACTTTCTTGTGGGGGTTCAGGATCTTCGCCGTCTCGGCCATGAAGTGGACGCCGGCAAAGCAGATCATGTCGGCGTCGGTGGCGGCGGCCTGCTGCGCGAGGCCCAGCGAATCGCCCACGTAGTCGGCCACGTCCTGGATGTCGGCCTCCTGGTAGTAGTGGGCCAGCAGGACGATCTTCTTCTCTTTCTTGAGGCGCTCGATCTCGGCGAAGAGGTCGAGGGTGGGGTCTATCTCACTCACGTTCGTTCTCTTTCTCCTGCCGGCCCGTGGGTTGCGGCGCCGGGTCCGGCGGGGAACGCGCTTCTTACTTCAGATGCCCGGTGGGCACGAAAAGCTTCGCACTTCCAAGCAGTTACAAAATAACACGCCGCGCCGTGCTGGCAAGGGCGGCGGCCCTTTCGCCTTTGGCGCCGATGCGACAACTTGCCGCACGGCGCAAGGGCCGCCTGCCTGCGGATTGTCATATGGCTGTCACATGACCCGTGGCATCATGGGGGTGTCAGGGCGGGCCCCATCCGGGCCGGTCGCAAAGCCAGGAGAGATGCCATGCGAGTTCTCATCGTCGACGACCACACCCGCTACAGCGAAGTCGTTGCCGCGCGCCTGCGCCGCGGCGGCCACACCCCCATGCGCCGCTCGACGCTCAAGGGCGCGCTCGATGCCATCAACCGGCACGAGCTGGCCACCGTTTTTATTCCACCGAGCATTCACGGTCGCAGCACCTGCGAGATTGTCGAGCGCCTGCACGAGCACCAGCCCGACACGAAGGTCTTCATGCTGCTGGGCGCCGAGGGCGAGCCCGAAGACCCGGCGAAGTTGGGACTCAGTGTCAACGGCGTGCGCCAGCGCGGCGAAGTCAGCACCGGCGACGCCGCCGCCCTGCTGGGAAGCTGACGCTTCCTGCTACGGCTTTCTCGGAACTTGTAACCACAGATGAACACGGATGAACACAGATCAGATTTTTGGTCTCTTCATCCGTGTTCATCTGTGTCTATCTGTGGTTAATTCTTATTCTCTTACGCGTGGGCAGCGGTTTTTTTTAGGTGCACCATGAGCACCGAGAGCGCGGCGGGCGTGACGCCCGGCAGGCGCGAGGCCTGGCCCAGCGAGCGCGGCCTGGCGCCGTTGAGGCGCTCGCGCACTTCGTGGGTGAG
>JAGRBM010000592.1 GCA_020434085.1 Chrysiogenia bacterium
CACGCGCCCGGGGTCCGGGCATTCTTCCAGCAACTCCCGAACGGTTTTGTTCAGCACCGGGTGCGTGAGCGCCGGTGCAAGCTCGCACAGGGGTTCGAGCACGAAGCGGCGCGCGGCGATTTCCGGGTGGGGCAGGGCAGGCGTGCCGCCGGGCTGGACGCATCCCTCGTAGAGCAGAATGTCGAGGTCGATCGTGCGGCTCAGGTATTCGCCATGGGGACCGCGCAGCGCGAAGCGTCCCAGTCGGCGCTCGATCTGGTGCAGGTGACAGAGCAGCACTTCGGGCGAGAGCGTCGTCTCGATCTCGGCGCAGCCGTTTAAAAACGCAGGCGTTCCCGGCGCCATGGCCCATGGGTCGGTGCGGTAGTAGCGGCTCTGGGCGAGCACGCCGGTTGCGGGCAGCGCATGCACGAGCAGCAGCGCGCGCTCGATGGTGGCGCGCCTGCGCCCCAGGTTGCTTCCGTATCCGATGTAGGCCCGCGGCATGCTTCCTCAATACTCACTTGCTGGCTGTCATTCTGAGGGGTGCAGCGCAGCCCGAAGAATCGCGTCCAAGGCGGCTCCAACCGATTCTTCGCGGAGCCTGCCCTGAGCTCTCTCGAAGGGCTCAGAATGACAGGGGTCGAAGACGCGCTCAATTAAAAAGGGGCGAGGTTGCCCCCGCCCCTGTGAATGCGTTGTTGCGAGGGCTCAGCCCAGTGCCTTCTTCATGCGCGCCATGGCTTCGTTGATGCGTGCGACCGGGACGGTGAGTGCCAGGCGGAAGTAGCCCTCGCCCGCGTCGCCAAAGCCGTTGCCCGGGGTGCACACCACGCCGGTCTCCAGCACGGTGGCGACGAAGTCGGCAGAGCTCATGCCTTTGGGGCACTTGGCCCACACGAAGAATCCCGCCTTGGGCAGCAGGTATTCGATGCCCATGTCGTCGAGACCCTTGAGCACCGCCTCGCGGCGCTCGAGGTAGATCTTGCGCATCTGCTCCACCGTGGAAAAATCGCTCTTGAGCGCTTCGATGCCCGCAAGCTGAATCGCGTTGAACGCGCCCGAGTCGGTGTTCGTCTTCACCTGTCCCAGGCCCTGCACGAGCGTTTCGTTGCCGGCGGCCCATGCGATGCGCCAGCCGGTCATGTTGAAAGTCTTCGAGAGCGAGTGGAACTCGATGGCCACGTCCATGGCGCCGTCGATCTCGAGAATCGAGAGCGGCTTGTCGTTCTCGTCGAAATAGATCTCCGAGTAGGCGCAGTCGGTCACGACGATGACGTTGTGCTTGCGTGCCCAGGCGATGAGCTCTTCGTAGAACTCGCGCGTGGCGCAGGCGCTGGTCGGGTTGCTCGGGTAGTTGAGGAAAATCGCCTTCGCCTTGTCGGCCAGGTCGTCGGGGATGTCCTTCAATACCGGCATCCAGCCCGATTCCTCGCTCATGGGAACCTTGTGCACGACGCCGCCTGCAAATGCGACAGCCGTGGCCGGCACCGGGTAGCAGGGCTGGGGAATAATCACGGTATCGCCGGGATTGATGAAGGCCAGCGGGAAATGCGCGATGCCTTCCTTGGAACCGATGAGCGTGATGACTTCCTTGTCGGAATCGAGATCGCAGCCAAAGCGCTTCTTCATGAACTCGGCCGCGGCCGCACGGAACTCCGGCATGCCGTCGTAGTCGGGATACTGATGATTTTTAGGGTCCTTGGCCGCCTTGTAGAGGGCCTCGATGATGAAGTCGGGCGTGGGCTGGTCGGGATCCCCGATCCCCATGCTGATGATGTCGATGCCGCGGGCGGCGACTTCCTTCTTCTTCTTGTCGATGCCGGCAAACAGGTAGGGCGGCAGGCTCTTGATGCGGTCGGCTTTTTCGAATCCCATGGTCTCTCCCCCGGGGAGCGCGGGGCCGCCGTACTGGCGGAGATCGCGCTCCAGAATCTCTCAAAATGGTGTCTCCGGCACGAATTGGACGCGCGCGCCGGTTGCACGGCTATACCCAGAGAAGCGCGCCGGTGCAAGCGCCCTGCCGGGTGGGGCAGGGACTGACCCGGACGTCAGCGAGCGCCCCCAAACCACGTTTGCCGCCCGGCAGTTGCCGTGATAAAGACAGCCCGCGTTTGGTAGGGGCCCCTCGTGGTGGGCCGAAATGAATGAAGGCTCATTCGTTTTGCCTCTTCCCGGCATCTAAAGCCCAGACCAAGTCCACCAACCATTGGAGGCCTTCTAGACATGGCAGACAACGAA
>JAGRBM010000593.1 GCA_020434085.1 Chrysiogenia bacterium
ACAACGGTGCCACCACCGGTGCGGGCGTCTTCGTGGACGACACCAAGGACTTCGCCGCTCTGGGTGCCGGTGCCGGCGCGGATCTGTGTATCCGCACGGTCATCAACCCCTTCACCGAGACCTGCTCGCAGATCAGCGCGCAGCCCGTCGGTGACACGATTGCCTTTACCAACAACACGCCCGGTGATCTCGACGCCTACCTGGGTGCGAACTGTCAGGCCACGACGGCGGTTGCGGGTGAGAACTTCGTCGGTGTCGGTAATGGCACGGTCAATACCAACCCCGGCACGCTCACGCTGGCCAACGGGAACGTCGAGTTCGGTTCGATCACGGTCGACTGGACGGATATTGGCGGACCTCAGACGGCGAGTATGAACCCTGTGAACGGCCAGTTTGGCGGCGGTAGCGGCATCGACGATGCCGGCACCGTGGTCGACTACATCAACGGTGAGATCACCCTGACCTTCGAAGTCGGTTCGGAGCCCGTTGCGGCCTCCGACGTCAGCTTCGACTACACCGTGGTCAACCCGGATCGTTGCTCCTACCGCGTGCGCATGATGCGTGAGCCGTTCAACGGTTGCCGCGGTGGTGAGGAAATTGCTTCCTACGACCCGCTCACCCACGCCTCGCCCGGTGCGCTTGATAACCCGGGTATGGGCAAGTCGCTTTCGAGCTTCCAGACGGGCGCTGGCAATGCCGGTATCGTCGCATCCGACATCAACGCCTTTAAGGACAGCCGTCTCGACCTGCTGCTCCGTGCGATCAACGACCTGGCCGACGGCCGCGTCAACGCCACCGACGATAACGATGCCGGTGGTGCGGATCTCACCCTCGTGAGCGGCGGCGTCAACGACTACAACCTCAGCTACCGCCTGGAGCGTCTGCTGAACTCCCTGGCCAAGGACGACCCGAACACCGGTGAGCAGTCGCTCGTCAAGACCCTGCTCTTCGGCACGGGCGGCGTCCAGGCCAACGAAGAAGGCCCGGTCCAGGCCCTGCTCAACGACGACGAGGCCCGCGCTTCGCTCACCGCGACGCTCGCCCTCTTCGGTCGTCTGACGACCCTGCCTCCGAACCCGGTTGGCGGCACCAACGCCGAAAGTGCGTTCGACCGCTATCCGACCTTCGAAACCACTGGTACCGGTGGTTGGCCGGAAGTCACCGCGGCTGCGCCCTGTAACCTCAGCGCGTTCCCCGCCGGTGATCCCTGCGATGGCAACGCCATCCACGACGCCATCGACTACCAGTTCCTGGCACTCAAGGGCATCCTGGACGTGCTGGGTGATTCCGACGGTCAGGACGACGACTACTGCGACGTCTTCGGGCGTCTCGGACTGCCGGCGAACACCTCGACCGACACCATCCAGGATGGTCACTGCGACGATCCGGACGTCCTGTTCTTCATCGTGTCCCAGTTCAAGCAGCTCGGACTCATCAAGAACCTGCTGCCCGGTATCCAGGTCGTTCTGGAAGCCACCAACGCCACCGGCAACGAGCCTCCGCTCGACGGATCGAACTCCTGCGGCACGACCCCGGGTGACAACTCCGGTTCGAACATCGGCTTCTTCCGCACCGGTTGCGAGGCTTCGCTCTTCACCTTCCGTGATCTGCGCAGCAACCGCATCCGCGGCCACCAGACGCAGCTCGATCGCGATGCCCTGGCTGACATCATCCAGCGCACCGTCTTCAGCGGCAACGGTGACTACTCGATCCTCTCGTGCGTGGACGCCGACGCGGACTGCGACATGAACCTGGAAGATCCGGCCACCTCGACGGTGTATCCGGAGGCCTTCGCCCCGATCGATCGTCCCAGCGTGCTGGGCGGCACCGACGGTGTTCTCGAAGGTGCCAACCAGGTCCTCATCCGTGGTGTCTACCAGGCACTGCTCGAGTACCAGGGTGAAGACACCGGCGCGGTGGTTACCGCCAACGAGATCGACGACCAGGTCGGCTACGGCACGCGCCGCAACCGCTTCGTCGCCCTCGAGGAACTCCTGACGCGCCTTGCCGGCACGCCCGGATCCTTCGGTGACCTCAGCCAGGCGCTGCGCATCGTTCGCGGCATTGCGGTCGACAAGCGCAACGACGAGCAGTCCGACGCCCGTGATACCGGCGCCGGCATCCTCGCCGGTGAATTCGGTGACGATCCGACCATGACCGACCCCGAGGGCAACACCCAGCGTGACATCGGCCCGATTCTCTCGGTCAACGCCGGTCTGTCTTCGCGCGGCACGATCTCCGCTGGTAATCCCTACCAGTCGGCGCTCGACATCGTGGGTGACTTCCTGTTCACCCTGTTGCGTGACCCGACCGACTGTAATACGGCGACCGTCTCGATCGAGCGCAACGCCGCCGATCCCGGTCAGCCGCTGGCCTGCGCGCCGCGCGATGCGGTGGGCTTTGCCGGCAATGCCAACTACTCCGAAGACGCCGACTCGGTCTTCCGTGACGTGGGTGTGACGCAGGAGCGTCCGATCCAGCCCATCCTCAACGAAGCCGTGTTCGAGTCCATCTCCGCCCTGTTTGCCGGTGACGACCAGGCGATCATCGTCCAGGCGCTTCCCTTCCTGGGTGCTTTCCTGAACGAGTCGATTGGTCCGGTGCTGCAGCGCAACGGTGATTTCCTCGAGTATGACTACTGCGATACGGGCGCCGGCGCCTGCTCGCTCACCGAGGACACGATCGCCGACGCCCTGCTGGCCGACCTGCAGACGCTGATCCCGGATTCGGATCTGCCGCGTCTCGATCCGATGCTCACCGACGATATGAACCGTGATGGTGACACCGCCGATACGCTGGCCGGTTACGGAACCAGCTCGCCGCTCAACGACCTCGACGCCAATGCCGGCTGTCCGGTTGGTCCGGATACATTCACCCTCAGCGAGTCTGACAACGTTGTCGTTGACTGCAACCAGGACAACTTCGACATGGTCAGCACCGCCGACGACTGGGGTGATAGCGTCATCGCATGTCCGGCCGCGGGTGCGGCTGACATCGTTGCGAACCCGCTGCGCTGTCAGGATTTGAACCGCGTCACGTCCATCGGCTTCACCTCGACCGACGGTGTCGTGACCGTGGCTCAGATCGACGGTCTGGATGCGGCATTCTTCGACGGCCTGGCCGACCTCATCGCCAATGAGGATTCGACCACGGTGGTCAACAACCAGTCGAACCGCACGAGCACGGCCTCGGAGTACGACACGTTCACCTTCCGTAACGTCGATTCGACGCAGGCGGTGGACCCGAACTTTATTAACCTGCTGACTTCGCTTGGCGAGCTGCTTGTCCAGACGAACCAGTAATTGCTGATCATCGGCCGGCCGGGAATCCCTCATGGGGAGGGATTCCCGGCCGACGCCGGTTTAAGACGACCCGATTCCAAGCGCGCGAAGGAGCCCGAACAATCCGCACCCACCACCCGATCCGAACCCGGTGGCGTGCACATGATTGAGAACGGCATGATCCAACTTCCGCACTTGGCGAAGCGATCCGAACGAATCCAACACCAAACAAGCGAGCTGCCCGAAAGGGTAGGCCCGCTTGTTTCTTTTTGACGACATCCGGGGCTGGTTGCAGCCCCGCTGGAAGGTAGATCTCGTGGGGAAGGCTTCCGCCAGCAAAATGCCGGGTGCCGCGCGCAAGTCAGCGGCGGGTATCTGGGCAATCCTCGCGGCACTGCTGTTCTGGCAGGTCGGATGTACATCGAGTCAGGTCAATCAATCCGCGCCTTCGAGCGCCGAGATCAGCCCCCTCATCATCAATTCGCCCATTCGCGTCGAGCTGCCCGCTGAAGGTGCGGTTCGTTTTGTCGACAACACCGAAGTCACCGTCGCCGGCACCACGCGCCCGCGAACGATGGTCAGCCTGACCCAGCCTGACGGCCTGGTGCGACAGGTGGAGAGTGACGACAACGGTCGCTACCGGATTCTCAATGTTCCGGTCATCGCGGCGGGGGTCAGCTACCGGCTCGATACGGGTGACCGTGTCCCCGATGGCAGCAACGTGGTCAACGACCAACGTGTACCCGTGACCGGCTTCGCGCAGCCCGGCGCGCTCGTTACGCTTTCGGTGGCCAATACGTCCACAACGCTGGCCGTACGGGCCGACGGTGCGGGCGCTTTCGAATTTCCGGACGTGCCCTTCAACGAGGGGCCCAACGAATTCCAGATCGACATGGACGTCTCGGGCGCCCAGACCACGCGGGCGGTTTTCGAGTTCACGCTCGATACCACCGCGCCGGTCGTGACCTTCGTGGGCGTGACAACCGGCGAAGTGCTCGACCAGTCCACGGTCTCCATCACCGGGCGTCTCAGTGAGAACAACGTCACGATCGAATACACCGATCCCGAAACCGGGGCGGCTGTTTCGTTCGTGAATACCTCGCTCAACTTCGACTTGCCGTTTTTCGCATTCCCCGATGGGCGGCACAACCTGGAACTGCGATTCATCGATTCCGTGGGCAACACCACCGAGCGGATCCTGAGCTTCCAGGTCGATTCCCAAGCGCCGAACGTCGTGTTCACCTCGCCGACGCTGCGCCGTGATTTCCTGACCACCGTGCTGGAAGCGGAGATCACCAACCGCCTTCAGTCCTTGCAGGGATTTACTTCGCCCGACGCGCGAATCGATGCGATTTTTCTCGACACGGATGCCACCTATTCCGGCGCCGCCAATTCCGACGGCAGCTTTGTCGTTCCGGTCTTCCATGATGCCTTCGGTCATGAGCTGCCCTACGTTCCTGGTGAAAATCGCCTGCGCGTGCTGGTGAGCGATGCCGCCGGAAATACCACGGACATTCGAATCAATCTGATCGTTCCTGAAAACCAGGAATTGCCTCCGCCGCTGGCGATGGATTATCCGCAACAGGGTGAGGCCGTGAGCACGTTCGACCGTGACCGCGCCGCGCTGCTGAGCGGGTGCGGAATCGTTGATGAAGTGATCGCCACGCAAAGCGCGGCCGACACCAGCTTCAGCGGGCAGCTCAACGGCGCCGACCTGACGAGCATGTCCCTGCAGATTACGGATCCTGACGGAATCGTCTTCAGCGTGACGGCGCCCAATACATTGACCGCCTCGATGGGCGGTCACACCGGCACGATCAATGAGGCCACCGGCGACTGGACTCTCAGCTACCTGGCGGCGCCTTCGATTGGCGACATCGTTGCCAGTTATGGCCACGCCTCACCTGGTTGTCTGGACCCCTCGATCGAAGTAGCGGCGCTCACAGGTGCCGATGCACCCTTCGTTCCGCTCAATTTTGCGCTCGATGGTCGCCGTGTCGGCGCTCCCACCGGCGCGGACCGGTTCGTGCGTTGTGACCCGACCATGGCCGGCGGTTATGCCGGCGGCTGCGTGCAGAGCAACGACCGCCTGTGTCTGGAAAATCCGGCAGGCGTGAGCAATCCCTATCCCGAACTTCGCGATTTGAGCGAAGAGGGGTCGTTCGAAAACATCATTCGCGTCGACAACGATCCCTCCTGCGACCGGGAAGTCCCGCCGCCCCCGGCCGCGCTTCCGGACGCGGGAAGCAACGGGTGCTTCTCCATGCCCGACGGCAGCCGTTTCCGAGTCGTGCATGTCACACGGGAATCGCCCCCCTCGGGCGCTTGCCCCGCGGGCACGACCGAGACGCGAATCCTCGGCCCGCTTGTGCCAACCCAGTGGCTGCAGAGCGAGGGCGCGATCTGCGCCGACCCCCAGATGCTCGGCCGGTGCCCGTTCCCTGCCGCCATGGACTCCATCGACTCCATTACGCTGCAGCCCGACGGCATTATGCAGCTCGACTTCGACATCAACGCACCGGTCAACCCGCTCTGCGATCCGGTGCGACCGACCGATCTGCTTTGTGCCAATGACGGATTCCCGATCAAGGCGGGAGACCGGCTTGTCCTGCGGGTGACATCGTTGATCGGCACGCGGACGCTCGAAGTGAAAGAAGTCCTCTCGGACAGTCAGATTCGAACCGACCCGATCGTCGACAAGCCGATCACCGTGAACAGTCCGAACCTGTTCGTGAAGATCGATCGGTCGAGCGCCTTCACCATCTCAGACACAATGACCGACGCACAGGGGCGCCTGAGCGAAGGCCGCGTGGCCTCGGGCCATCCACTCGAATATCAGCAGCTCTTCGGCGCGCTGGTTCCCGTTCCGCTCAACATCCCCGAGTCGCAACACATTTCCATGGTTGCCGGGCGTGAGCCGCTGACAACGCGCGCCGAAACCGGCTTCCGCGTTCTCAATCCCTCGCGTGCGCGCATCCAGGTGCTCAATCCCACCAACGGGCTGGTTACCACCGACGATTCGGTCATTGTCGAAGGATACGTGATCGGGGATCCCGACGCCCAGGCGGTGGAGATCAACGGCCGCGTCGTCGACGTGGACGCATCGGGTCGCTTCCGGCTGGATCGGCTGCGGCTTGAATTTGGAGAGGTCAACAACATCCAGGTCACCCTGGTGGACACCAACGGCACCGTCGTGACCGAGCAGCGAACCATCGTGCAGGCCGGCAGCGCGATCCTCTCCACGGACGTATCCATCACCCCGGCCACAACCCCGGCAATCGTTTCGGGCGTTCCCGGCGACAACGTGTTCTTCGTCACGGGCACGCTCTCGGACAACGTCGACGTACTCGGCGTGGTCGTGGCGGCCGGTGAAGAGGGCGGCGAACTCATCATCAACGATGGCTGTCCCTCCGACCCGGGTTATCCCAACGCAACGCTGACGATCAACTCGGGTGGATACGTGCCCGGATTCGCGCAGAGCGATCTGCGTGACCTGGTCAACGGCGTGGGCGGGGCCTGCGGCGCGCCGCCCTGCGACGTGAACGCCAACCCCTCGATTCTCTATGTCGTGGACGGCCCTTCTGCGGGGGCGAGCATCCGCATCGACGACGCCAGCGCACCGAATGTGACGCTTGAAGAAGCGGTGTGCGCGCCCGGATCGCGCCTGATGCTGCTTCAGCGAAACCTGCTGATTCCCGATCGCACCGTGGTTCAGTTGCCAGAAGAGCGCTGGAGCATCACGGGCACGCTGGTCTCACCCCACGATCGCGCGTTTTTCCACCAGTTCAATTTCGGTTTCACCCAGGACCAGCTTCTGGAAATTTCCCTGGCCGGTCTGCAGGACAATCAGCCGGGCGCACTCGACACCGACAGCGTCGGCGTTCTGGTGCGCACGGACGTCCCGTTCCTGCGACTGACCTCACCGGTTCGTTTCAGCGGTGCCGATGCGGAGATCCTGACCGCGGGTTCACCCGAGTGCCTGGCAGTGAACTGCAACTGCGTCGCGCCCATGTGCGACGCGGTGCTGCGCTCGCCGAGCTCAGCATTCTTCGTGGACGTGGCTCCGGCGAATGCGCCCATCGTGCCGTTCTCGCCGCAGTTCGAAGACATCGCTATCCGTCCGGGCGATCTGGTTGCCACGGGTGCGGGCCATCGAACCACCAGCAGCAACGAGCACCGTTATTTCCTCGTCTCCGAAGAATACGACGGGACCGTCACCGACGCGGCGACTCAGCTCAAGCTGATTTCGGTGGACCGCGTGAACCTGGCGCCGAACGTCCTGACCAACCCGGTTGCCAACCAGCCGGGCACGCGGCTTTCCTTCTCGGTCTATCCGCGCCTGGCCGGGCAGTCGGTTGAGCCCGGCCCGGGACTGCCCGCCGCGCCGGCGGAGACGAATCAGCCGATTCTTACCCGTGAAACCGAAGTCGATTTCACAGGCTTTACCAGCGTGCCCGATGCGGTTGTCGTGACCGACGGCATTCTGGGCGAGAGTTTCCGTGATGGAACCTTCTTTGTTCGCGAGGTTCCGGTGAGCGAGGGCATCAATCTGATCGATGTCGTTGCCGAGGACAGCGCGGGTCGGCGTACCACCCAATACGTTGCGATTCAGAGCGACCCCCGGCCGCCGCATTTCTCGAACATCTGCCTCGCGATCGACAACTCCGTCGCCGGCACGCCCTCGGACGTGTGCGGCGCAACGCAGGCTTCGGTTCCCCCGGTGCCGGCGCCGTTCCTGGGCTTCCCCTCCGATACCGCGTCGGCGACGGTCCGTAGTCCCCTGGTGGAACTGCGCGGCCTGCTCATCGATGAAAACGCGGGCTCGGGCGTGCGCAGCATCGACGTTCTGATCAACGATGAGGTGATTCAGCACTACGACGAGTTCACGGGCCTGAACGACCCGCTCGACGGGACCGGCCTGTTTGCGCATTCGCTGCAGCTCGATCCGGGCGCGAATCTCTACACGCTGCGCGCGACCGACCGTGCGGGCAATGTCTCGGAGATCAAGGTTCTGATTACGGCGGATCTGCCCGATCCGCGTCCGCCGTCGGTGCGAATCGATTGTGTGACCGACCCCGCTGCCGGAATTCTGCCGGGCGGCGCATTCGCCGGGCGCAACGCGCTTACCAGTCTGGTGCCGGGTTCGCGCCAGATCATCGGGGTGGGCGACGGCCTCACTGCGGACTTCAACTACACGATGCCCCGCGGCCCAGTGCAGCCGGGCACCGTGATGGTTACCGACGGAGTGGAAACCTGCGCCGATGACGGCGCAGGCGGATTGCTCTGCACCGGCGGCGGGACCAACACGATCAACTATGCCACCGGCGATGTGGAAGTGAGCTTTGCGCTGCCCTCGCCGGCGGGTGCCGCTGTTGAAGTCGACTACACGCGCGTGCTCAATCCGGCGGGCAATCCCGCGCGGGCCTTCTGCACCCACGCGCGCAAGGACGACAGCAATTTCTCGGAAGCCGACAACCCGGTCACGCCGGTGGACATGCGCTCGCCGCCGGCCGGGATGCCGGGCGGGGCCCCGGCGATTGTTCCGGTAGATGACCGCATCGTCTCCAGCGGACAGGCCGTTCTGACCGGCGCATTCCTGGCACGCAACGGCGTCACGCCGGCGCTTGCCATCAACGGAAAGACGGCGGGTCTCGAACTCTCGGGCATGGCGCCGGGTCTCGTGCGTCCGGCGCTGGGACCGATCAGCACCGGCCGCGCCGGCCAGTCGATCATCACCGTGTCCACGCCGGTCAGCGAGCTGTGTTACTGCCCGCTCGCGGATGCGGGCGGCGCGGCCAGCTGCATGCCGGGCCAGCTCGTGCCCGTTCTGCAGGTCGGTGACAGCGTGGCGCTCGTCTCCAACGCCAACGCCCAGGCTGCCAACAACGGGCTCTATACGATTCTCAATGTTTCCAGCCTGTGCACGTTCCAGCAATTCTCGCTCGACCGGCCGCTGGTGGTGGATGCCTACAACAATCCAGCTTCGGCCGATGCGATGCTGGTGCAGTATGAGCATACCTTCCTTGCAACCGCAGTCGATCTGCTGAACGAGGGGTTCAACTCCCTCGCAATCGAGGCCTCCGACGAGGAAGGCCGGGTTTCTCTCCAGAGCTTTGGCGTGATTCGCGATACGAATCCGCCGGCGCTCACCATTCAAGGTGCCGTAGACGGGTTCTCAATCAGCGCGGTAGCTCCCGCGGTGATTGTGACTGATCCGAACCTGTGTACAAGCGAGCTGGTCTGTCCCACGGGAGGACTGGACCCGAACTTGTTCGGGCCCGGCCTCCCTGGGGCCGGCGAGCAGGCGATGCACATCATCGTCGATCGCCTCGATGACAACGGCGAGGCGCCCGTGGAGATCCCCGGCGACTCGACCGTGCCGGCGGTTCATCCGGTACTGCGCGGCCGGCCGCTCCGGTATGGGTGGGCCTACTTCGCCGACAACATGGCAACCCCCGGTGTGGTCGATCCAGTTGCCGTTCCCTACGACGCAGAAAACTGGGACGGCGAGCCCGCGGGCGCGCTCAATCCCTTCAGCGTGCCGCTGGGTTATCCCTCGCCCTACACGGCGCGCGATCCCAACGATGGAACCCCGACACTCACCCCGCCGCCCCAGGTGACGGGCGAGGTGGTGCTCACCAACGGCGGTGCGGCCAGTGCAGGTCCGTTCTCCGGGCAGGTTGTCAACACGCCGGTGGTGGCGGACATCCCGTTTGCGCTCACGAAGACCGCGCCGCCCGAGACCTGCGCCGACGTCAACCACGATGGTGACTTCAACGATCCCGGTGAATGCGTGGGCGGAAGCGGCACCATCAATTACCTGACGGGCGCCTTCACGATCACTTTTGCCACGCCTGTGCCGATGGGCACGAACATCACGGCCGACTATGCCCATGCCGATCCGCTCTTCCCCTTCGTTTCCAGCAAGAGCATCGTGACCCTTGGCATCTCGACGGCGTCCAATGAAGCCAATGTCGCAACCAGCCCGTTCCCCGGCGATGTGAGCTGTTACAACAGCTACGGCACCGTCGATGACCTGCAACCGGGCACCGGTGCGATGGGTCCCTACGATCAGACGACCGGCGCGCTCTCGGCTCCGCCGCTGGCAGATGGGACCTTCACGCTGATTCATGTCGTCGACCCGACGGTTCTTAATGACGAGATGGAGCGCTGCACGGACGCCGATTTCGACGGCAACATCACGAGCGCTGAATGTACCGGCCCCGTGCTTTCAACCGCGACCGGCACGGTCGACTACGCGGCGCGCACCTACTCGATCACCTTTACAAGCGCGGTCGCCGCGACCGACGTAGTGCGGGCAACCTACAACCGGGTCGAGGGTGCGTTCGAAGCGCCCCTGCAGCTCGGCAACGGAACAAACGGTCCTTACAACGATATCGGCGGCGCGCTCGATGTGCTTCCCATTGCCGACGGCAGCTTTACGCTCATTCACTACTCCCCGGCGGGAGAGGTGGAGCGCTGCACGGACGCCGACTTCGACGGAACGATCACGAATGCCGAGTGCACCGGCGGCGCCGGCAGTGGCACCATCGATTATATCTCCGGCCAGTACACCATCACGTTCACCAACGTGGTGGCGATGACGGACGAGATTCAGGCGTTCTCAAACGCCTCCACGGCGATTCCGAATCTGGAGGCGCCGCGCCCCTGCCGCGCACGCAGTCCGGTGACCTACCGGCTAACCGCCTACGCCTCCGACCGCGCGGGTCACGGCGCGGCGGCAGATGTATCCTTCGATGTGGTGATTACTCCGGAGGTGCGTCTGATTTCCGGCGGCCTGGGGCTCATCAGCGAGAACCCCGCGATCGTCCGCCTGATTTCCGACACGACGGAGCTCCGCACTCTGCTGCTCGATCGTCTCGACGACAGCGGCGTGCTCTACAACCAGAACCTGGTGATGGCGCAGATTCTGGGCGATCTTGAAGACCCCGGGCCCCTGGCCAGTGAGCTGATTGAATCGGGCGCGCGAGATGCATTCTCGGGCCTTCTCGCCGCGCTTCTGTCCGATCCCGATGAGTTCGGTCCCGCGCAGTCGGCCATGGCGACCCTTCTGGATGTGGTGCGTCTGCTCATCGACAACGGAACCGCCGACGACCTGCTCCCGATCATCGACAACCGATTCATCCTCAATACATGCACCGATGGCGGGGCCTGTCCGACCGGCCCCGATGGAACGGCGATCTTCCGCTTCCTTTCCGACATTCTGGTCTCACGCAACAGCGCCGACCGCACGGACTATGACGGCGACAACGAGTTCTTCCGCACCGTGCCCGGTCCGGTGCGCAACCTGCTACCGCTCAACAAGTCGCTGCTTTCCTTTGAAAATTCGGTACGCCTGCGCGGGCAGGACCTGAATACGACCATCGACGATCCGCTCTGCCCGACGACGGCAGGCGGCAACACCGCGCAGATCAACGCGCTTCCCGGCGACAACCTGGGCTTCCAGTCCCTGGTTGCCGTCCCCAATTCGGTTGTGAACGTGCAGGTGGGCGACCGCCTGCGCATTGTGAGCGGCCCGTGCAACGGCTTTGAGACCGAAATCTCGCAGGTGCTCGACAACGACACGGTCTGCATCGATCCGCTGACGGCCTTTGCCGGTTGCGGCGCAAGCAATTCCTTCGTCGTGGTCTATCCCAACGGCCCAGCGCAGATTCCGGTGGTGGAGCTGCTCGACCTGCTCATTCACAGCCCGCAGGAAGTGATCTTTAACCCGAACAACATCCTGGGCGACGCGGGCGTGTTCCGTTCGCTCTCGCACGTAATCGAAGAGCTGTTCTGCTCCGACAGCGACAGCCCCGACTGCACCGCCCCCGGCGTGCCGCGCGCGCTCGATACCGATGACCTCAACGGTCTCTTTCATGCGCTCTACCAGCTCACCGACGACGGCAGCGAGTTCACCGGCTCGGAGTTCAGCACCCGGCTCATTGACGAGATCGCCGTGCTGCTCAGTGCCGAAGACGCCCCGCTGGTGCAGGGTCGCGGCGAAGCGCTGCAGATCGAAAAGCTCTTCCCGATCATCGATTCCATTCTGGCTGGTGAGCGTGACCCGCTCGCGCCGGTGGATCGCTGCACGGCTGACCCGATGACACCGGGATTCCAGCCCGGCTTGCTCGACCTGGCTTGCTGGGCGCAGGGCACGGTCGATCTGGCCACGAACAACGACTACGCGACGATGCGGCACATGGACATGCTACTCGCATCGCTGGAAGCGCAGGCGCGGCCCACCTCGACGGGCGAATCCATGCTGGTGGAGCTGCTGCGCCTTTCGCGCGAGCTCATTGACGATCCCGACGACAATGCGCGCGGCTATCTGGGGCCCGGCCTGCCAAGCCCGCCCAACACCAATGACGTGCAGGAGTCGGTGGTGGCCACGCTCTCACCGGTGCTGCTCAAGGTGATCCAGAACGAGATATTCGAGGACGTCATCATGGCGCTCTCGGATCTGCTCAACCCGCGCGATGAAACGACGCTCATGGCGCGCACCTTCAATGGCGATCTGGTCAACTATGACGAGGAATTTGTGCCCGTCATCCACCAGTCGCTGGAGCTGACGCCGGGCCCGCTCGCGCCGAGCCCCGATCCCATTGAGTCGAATCCGCCGCTCCTGCGTGCCATTGCGCTGCCGGGAACGGTTCGCATCGATTCGAGCTTCGATGGTGTGGACGATACCTCGGGCATCCGCGGCATTGCCGAAGCCCTGCGCAGCCTGGTCACCCCGATCGGCGAGTTCGGCCTTGGTGAGGGGCGCAATCCCGGTTACCCGGCGCCGGTTCCCGATACCGATCCGGTCGACACGCCGGTCTGCCGGGAGATGTTCTTCAATGGGCGCTCGCCCATTGAGGTGCTCGTGCCGATTCTCGACCAGCTTCTCGAGCCGCTGCCGCGTCGTGCGCCGATGGTGGGTGAAACCGCCGAAGACGTGCTCAACGGCGGCGAAGACGTGCTCGGCCGCGACCGGCTCACGATCATTTTGCAGGGCCTGTTCGACGACCCCCACGTGGACGAGCAGGAGCTGCCCGACGAGATCGACGACTGCGAAAATCCCTGCCGCGCCGATGGCACGCCCACGGGCGGCGCGCCTGGCACGGTGCTGGTGGGCAGCACGGCGGGCGACGGCATCGCCGTCAGCATGGAAGTGCTGGAAATTCTGCCCGAGCTGGTGAACACGCTCACCCGCTTTGGCTTTGCCAAGGACGGCACGCTCACAAGTATCTTTGACACCACCGGTGAGGACGTGAACAGTTGCGTCGCCGGTGACTGTTACGCCGAAAACCGCCTCCTGCCCGCGCAGGCAATGATGATCGATCTCGGCCTGGAACTCGACGCGCCTTTTCAGGTTGGCGCCGGCGAGGGCATCATCGCCTTCGACGAATCGCTCACCCAGGAAGCGCTCGATGCTTTCGGCGCCTTCGACAATGGTGAAGACGCGGTCAACTATCTGCTGCTCATCGCTGCAAAAATCGCCGAAGACATTCAGCCGATCAACGCTTCGACCCCCCTGCCGCAGGACACGACCCTTGCGCCGGCGGCTTCGAAACTGCTGGCCGATCCCGATGGGGACGGCGATCCCATTCCCGACGGAGTGATCGACGACCTGCTCCCGATCGTCCGGATGATTTCCAACACCGGCATGACGCGCCAGACGCTCGACATGCTGCGTGCCGTGCGCGCTTGCGGCGTGGACGCCTCTGCCGGCAATGCGGAGATCCGCGGCGGCGCGTTGCTGCGTGCGGTGCTCGATTCGACGCTGCTCTCACTGCCCGCGCTCTCGGGCGCAACCGACGCGCTCTGCCCGGCCGAGGCCGAGGCCATGGGACCGGGCGTGGACGGCCGCGGCAACACCGGCGGGCCCTTCGATGTGAACGTGCTCAACCGGCTGATGCCGCCCGAGCTTGGCGGCGCGCCGCAGAGCCCCTCGACCCAGGGCACCCTGCAGGGCGGATTCGAAGGCCGCGGCAACACCATGGGCGAGTTCTTCGACCCCAATGTCGATTTCCGCGAGCTGGGCGTGGGTCGCAGCGCGCATCTTTGCTTGATCGCACCGCCGCCGGTGGGCACCGAGCTTATTGTTGAGCAGTGCGCCTTCATCGACGCGCGTCCGGCGGCCGGTCCGAACCAGCCGGTGAGCTACTCCAACGGGAACCTCTTTACCGACGCCGACGGCATGGGCGATGACCTCCAGAGCTTCGTGAACGCCAACTGTCCGCGCGATGGTTCGCAGCTCGGTGTCGGCATCGGCATGGGCAGTGCCGGTCAGTTGGTCTATCAGGGCTTCCTGCCGGATGAAGAAATTTTCCCCGGCACGCTGCTCATCGACGTAGATGCCGGTGTGATCGAGTCCTTTGTCGACAACGGCGACGGAACGCTCAGCGGCACGGTTGACGTGCTCGCCGGCGGCACGATCAACTACAACACGGGCCGCTACACCCTGATTTTCAACGCCGCGCCCGGCGTGTCAGCTTTCACCGCGAGTTACGACTTCGACCCGCAGCAGTTCTGTTCCTGGCGCATCCGCATGATGGCCGAACCCTACAATGGCTGCGTCGGCGGCGAGCCCATTCCCGGGCCCGGCCCGGGTGCAAGCCTTGGTTTGGGTGAGACGCTTGGGAGCCCGGTTTCGTCGACGAACCAGTCCTATCTCGATTTTGTGCTGCGCAGCGTGGCCTTCCTGGTGCGCAAGAGCGAGGGCTTTGTCTTGCCCGAGCCCATCCCCGCGGGACCGACGCCCGCGGGCTACGGACGCCTCACGAAGCTTCTCGACCTGATGGTCTCGCCCGTGCCACTGCCCTTCAGCAACGGGGCGGACAACCCGATTCTGCTCGATGTCGCGCCGGTGGCAGAGAAGGCGCTGCGCATCCTGGTCGATCCGACGCGCTTCCCCGTGCGTGCGGCCACGCCGATTGAGAGCCCGCTCGAGTCGGCGCTTCGCGTGGCCAACCAGGCCATGGTCGAACTCGATGCGCCGATGGTGGGGCCGCAGTTCGGCACGCTTCCATTCGATTCCTATCCGACTTCGGAGATCATCTACCTCTCGAACGGTCCGTTTGCGGCCAACTGTCCCGACGGCCTTGGCGGATTCCGCGCGTGCGTGGGCAACGGCGTGCATGATTCGATCGACCTGGCGCTCATCGGTTTGAACTCCGTGCTCGATCAGCTCGAAGTGCGCGACGGCCAGAACGGACTGACGCGTCACTACACGAGCCCCGAGAGCGGCGACGTTGTCGATCCGACAATGGCGCCCGTCTGCGCCGATCCGGCCAGCCCCGAGTGCGGTTTCTCCGACGACCCGGCCGAGCTCTTCGAGTTCCTGGGCGAGCGGCTTCCCATCGCGCTGGAACGACTGGAGCCGGGCCTGCAGATCCTGCTCGAATCCTTCGACGTGGTGAGCCGCGTGGGCGAGTTCGATCCGCTTTATCCGAGCGCAACCTATGAAGACGAAGATCCGACCAACGACTGCCACGTGAACGGTTTGAATGACGGGCAGCCGCCGTGCGTGAACGCGGCGGACCTGGCTGCCGCGGTGGAGCGGCTCGCTTACACGGGCAACTGCCGTCCGCACATGACAGGTGAGCCGACGAACTGTCGCATCGCCAATGTAGACGACGCGCTTGGCGCTCCCGCGCCGCTTGGGGCGGAGGGCCTGGTGCTCGAGGGCGTTGTCAACGACGGCGCGCTGCAGACTTCGACGACGACCTTCGACAACCTGATCGGACAATGGATGGTGCGGCCCAATGACCCGACGAACTATCCGGAGGGCATCCTTCATCGCGAGCGCGTGCTCTCGCAGTTTGCCATGCTCGGGCGCATTGCAGGTGTGGGCGGGGCGCGCGATCTCGAAGGCGCGTTCCAGTTCCTGCGC
>JAGRBM010000594.1 GCA_020434085.1 Chrysiogenia bacterium
CGCAGTGGCTCGAAAGCTCCACGGTAAGCCCGCGCAGGTCTTCGGGTCTGGCCACGGCGCGCGATGCCAGCCCAAGTCTGGAGAGAATTCCCATTGCTCTTGCGCGCCATGGTACCGCTTCGACGGGTGGTTTGGGAAATCGCGTGGGGAGCGGGTGCCTCTGCGCGTTGCACCGTAGGGGCGGGGTCTACCCGCCCTTCTTCGAAAGACAGGGCGGGTAGACCCCGCCCCTACACGGAATGATTCCCTATGCCGGCGTCGCACTCGCGCCGTTGCCGTTCTGACCGCTGAACTGGAGCTCGTAGAGCTTGGCGTAGACGCCGCCTTCGGCGAGCAGGCTCTCGTGATTTCCCTGCTCGATCAGGTGACCGTGGTGGAGAACCATGATGCGGTTCACGCCCAGGATGGTGGAGAGCCGGTGGGCGATGATGATCGAGGTCCGGCCGCGGATGAGCCGAGCGGTGGCGCGCTGGATGAGCCGCTCGGTCGAGGCGTCGATGTTGGCGGTGGCCTCGTCGAGGACGACGACCTCCGGGTCGTAACAGAGCAGGCGGGCAAAGGCGATGAGCTGTCGCTCGCCGGCCGAGAGATTGCCGCCGCGCTCGGTGATCGGGGTGTCGAGTCCCTGGGGGAGCTTGTCGAGAAACTCCTCGCAGCCCAGCTCCTCGAAGATCCGGCGCGCGTTGGCGCGGCGCTCTTCCTCGCTCATGGACTCGGGCATGAAGAGGTTATCGAGCACGCTGCCCGAGAAGAGGAACACGTCCTGGGGGACGACGCCCACACAGCGGCGGATCTCCTGCGCGGGCAGCTCGTTGATCGGGTTCCCGTCGAGCAGGATGCGCCCCTCTTCCAGGGGGTAGTAGCGCACCAGCAGGTTAATGAGCGTCGTCTTTCCCGAGCCCGTCGCGCCGACGACCGCCACGCTCTGTCCGGGCTCGATATCGAAGGAGACGTCCTTCAGGGCCTGCGCGTCCACGTTGTAGCCGAAGCTCACGTGATCGAATGTAATCGACCCGCCCAGTGGCTTGTGCTGCAACAGGTCCTTGTCGTGACCGGCGAGCAGCTCGTCGTCGTTGAGCTCGGGGCGCTCGTCCATGAGTGTGAAGATGCGCTCGGCCGACGCCATCGCCAGCAGCAGGATATTGAACTTGTCGGTAAAGGTGCGGATGGGGAAGTAGATTTGCTGAGCGTAATAGAGGAACGCGGTGATCGTTCCCACCGTGGTGATGCCTGCCAGTGCCGACTGCCCGCCGATCCACAGGATCGCCGCGCCCATGAGGCCCGCGAAGGACGTGGAAATGGGCAGGAAATAGCTCTGCGTGCGGATCAGTGAGACCTGCGTGTCGGTGTACTGATCGACCACGGCGCGGAACTCGGCGTTGCGATCGGCTTCGCGCGAGAAGAGCTGCGTGACTGCCATGCCGGTGATGTTTTCGTTGAGAAACGCATTGATGCGCGCGATCAGCCGCTTGGCCTCGCGCAGCACGACGCGGATCCAGCGCGAGACCATGCCGATCAGGAAGAACAGCGGCGGAAACACCAGGCACACCCACGCGGCCAGATGCGAATCGAGCACGAACATCGCCACGATGATGCCGCCGATCAGGAAGGTGTCGTTGATGAGCTGGACGAAGCCGCCGGCAAAGAGCTCGTTGAGCGAGGCGATGTCGTTGGTCACGCGGGTAACGAGGCGCCCCACCGGGTTCTTGTCGTAGTAGCGAATCGGAAGGCGCTGCACGTGGGCGAACAGGTCACGCCGGATGTCGAACATCACGCGCTGGCCGATCCAGGTGAACAGGTAGCCCTGCGTCGCGCTGACGGTAGCGTAGGCGGTGACCAGCACGAAGATGATCAGGCCGTACCGATAGAGCCGCTCGCCGTCCATGGGCGTAAGAACATTGTCGACAAAGTTGCGCAGCACCATCGGGATGGCGAGTACGAGACCCGTGTTGGCCAGCAGCAGCACAGTGGCGACGACCACCATCTTCCAGTACGGCTTCAGGAACACGAGCAGCCGCCGCAGCATCTGGGCGTCGGCGCTGCCGAAGCGGACGAGGTCCTCGGCGTAGAACTGCGATTCTTCGCTCACGCGCGCACCTCCGCTTCCAGGGCCTCGGCCTCCAGCGCTGCTTCGAGCTGCTGGCGGTGGTAGAGCTCGGCGTAAATGCCGCCCTGGGCGAGCAGCTCATCGTGCCGGCCTTCCTCGACGAGTTTGCCGCCATCGAGCACCAGAATCCGATCGGCCCGCTGGGTGGCGGTGAAACGGTGCGAAATCAGAATGGCCGTGCGCCTTTGTGCGTAGGAGAGCAGGTGTTCGAGGATCGCTTCCTCGGTGCGCGCGTCCACGGCCGAGAGGGTGTCGTCGAAGATGACAACGGGCGGCTGGCGCACCAGCGCCCGCGCCAGTGTCAGGCGCTGCTTCTGCCCGCCCGAGAGATTGATCCCGCGCTCGCCGAGCATGGTGTCGTAGCCGTGGGGCAGGCGGTCGATCTCGCCGGAGAGATCGGCGTCCCTGGCGGCCTGCCGCACCCACTCGGGCGGGGCCTCTCCCTCGGCCAGACGATAGCTGCCGCTTCCGTCATCGATGGCGCCCATGGCGATGTTGCGGGCGATGGTCTCAGAGAAAAGGAACGGCTCCTGTGGGACGAAGCCGATGGACTCGCGAAGCTGCTTGAGCGGGATGTCATTGATGTCGTGGCCGCCGATGCGGATCTGCCCGCGTCCGACCGGATACAGATGGGCGAGCAGCTTCACCAGTGTCGACTTGCCCGAGCCGATCTTGCCCACCAGCGCGATGGTCTCGCCGGGGGCCACGTTGAAGCTGACGCCGTTCAAGGCCTCGCCCGCGCCGTCGTATGCGAAGTGCAGGTCGCGCACCTCGATGCTGCCGGCAAGGGGCTCGTAGGATTTCTCGTCGAAGCGGATTTCCCCCTCGGCCGGCAACAGCTCGCCGCGGGCGATGGGGGGCTCGGCCGCCGGGTCACCCTCGTCGATGACGTCGGGGGCCTCGTTGATGACTTCCAGGATGCGCTTGGCGCTGGCCTTGCCGCGCTGGCGCAGCGTGATGGTCCAGCCGATGGCGACCATGGGCCACGACAGGCGGGAGATGTAGCGCTGCATCGCAACCCACATGCCCACACTGAGTGCGCCGCTCAAAACCTGGCCGCCGCCGGCAATGACCAGCAGCATCAGGCCCACGTTGACCGAGTAGTGCATGATGGGTTCCATCAGCACCTGGGCCTTGGCCAGGTGGAGGTTCGCATCGACGTACTCGTCGTTGACGGTCTCAAATTTCTTTTCTTCGGCGCGCTCGCGCACGTAACCCTTCACCACGCGAATGCCCGAGAAGGCTTCCTGCACCACGCTCGATACAGCGGAGAATCCTTCCTGCACGCGGCGCATACGCTGCTCGAGAACCTTGCCCATTTTCACGATGACGATGGGAATGATCGGCAAGGGGATGAACACCATCAGGGTGAGCTTCCAGTTGAGGTAGAGCATCAGCGGCGGGACGGTGAGCAGGTAAAAGATCGCGTCGAGCGAGATGAGCGTGCCCGGGCCCAGCGCCATGCGCACCGCTTCGTGGTCGTTGGTCGCGCGGCTCATCAGGTCGCCCGTGGGAGAGCGTCCGAAAAAACGCGGCGAGAGTTTGAGCAGCTTCGAGAAGAAGGATGTCTTGATGTCGCGGTCGGTCTCGTAACTGGTGGCGATGAACGCCATGCGCCAGACGTAGCGGAAGGCTCCCATGATGACGAAGGCCGCCAGGTAGGCCCCCGCGATGAGCTCGAGCCGGTTCTGGGCCTCCGGGTCAAGTCCCGTCCACTGGAAGGGGAAGAGCCCCTCGTGAGCGAGCGGGGTAATCACCATGTGAGCGGTAACCAGGTCGATGGCTGCAGCAGTGAGCAGCGGCGTGGCCAGGTCGAGCAGGTCGACGATCAGCAGACTCACGAAACCGCGGGCGTACTTCCAGCGGTATTTGTCCAGGAAGTGGCGAAAGAGTTCGCCCCCCTGCAGGGACTCCACGTCCCGTGCTTCTTTGAGTTTGCTGCTCACTGATGAAACCGCCCCGCGTGTGGGTTCTCATCTTAGTCCCGCCCGGACAATGGCCAAGCGGAACGCAGAAAAAAGGGGCGACCCGGTGGGTCTGCTCCAGATGAAAGAAGGGGTGACCCATTGGGTCACCCCTTGTAGATCAACTCAGTGGGATGCCGGGAGCCGCGAAAGCGGTTCGCTAGTTCTTGCCGTGGGGACCGTAGCCGAAGGTGCTGTCGTAGTCGTGGTAGACCTTTTCGCCGCGGCTCATGAGCAGCTTGATGTCGTGGACGCGGCGGTCGTAGTAGGCCTCGTCGATGATGCCCGAGTCCATGCGGATGGCATCGCACGGGCAGGCCTCCACGCAGTAGCCGCAGAAGACGCAGCGCATGATGTCGATGTCGTAGCGCAGCGGCTTCTTCTCGACCTCTTCCTCGGTCTCTTCGGCGACGATGTGGATGCACTGCGAGGGGCAGTTCGTCGCGCAGAGCATGCAGGCGGTGCAGCGCACCGAGCCGTCGGTGTGTGACATCAGGCGGTGGAAGGTGCGGTAGTTGGCCGGCAGCTTGGCGCGCTGGTAGGGATAGTCGATGGTCACGATGCCGCGCTCGATGGGCATCATGCGTCCGAGCAGCGGGATCGAGCGCATTTTCTGGAGCACCGGCAGCACGCCGGGAATGCGCTTGCCCCACTCGAAGGCCAGGTTTCGGAGCATGTGGCCGAGCGTGTAGGCCAGACCCTTGCCGATCTCGACGAGGTAGATCTTCTCCAGGAAAGTGAACTCCCGGCGGCGGACTGTGACGACTCCAACAGGCATGGTGCTTTTTCCCGTTTTTCCCTGGCAGGCCCGAAAAAGCGCGGGCTGCCTTGCGTGGAGCGGACTCTAGACGCAGCCGCCCGGACCGGCAAGGGTTGTCCCGGCCGGCCGCCGGACTGCTTCCGATTTTCCAGGCCAAAGCCTACCGGTATAGTGGGAAAAGGTGAATCGGCGCTCCAAGGCCTTAAAATCCCTAGTGGATTCGGATGATTTCTCACATCGGGCTGCCTAGAAACTAAATCCTAGTCATTTGCTGGGATTTGGGGCTTTGCTGCATAATGCGCCGCGTGATGGAGAGCCAGATCGCTCTTCTGACCACTCTCCGGCCGCCTTGGGTGCCTGACTGCTTCACAAGCTGCCCCGAAGATCACCCTGCCGCGCACCACAACGGTGGCGCGCTGCATCAGTGAAGACAGCAGCGGCAATCTCACCGGGAAACGGGCGGGCCGGACCGGCTCCGAATTTTTGTAGGAAAGAGAACTGAACCGATGGCTGTTACCGAAATCGAAGTCCCGCAGATGATCTGGGACGAGATCGACTACTTCGCGACCGAGGTCGAGCGCTTCAAGAGCAAGCAGCTCGAAGAAGAAGCCTTCAAGGGATTCCGTCTGCACCACGGCATCTACGGACAGCGCCAGGAAGGCGTGCAGATGGTGCGCGTAAAAATTCCCTACGGCCGTCTCAATGCCGACCAGCTCGAGCGCATTGCCGAAGTCGCCGAGAAATACACCGACGGCATCATGCACGCGACCACGCGCCAGGACATTCAGATCCACTGGATGAAGATCGACGACATCGTCGAGATGATGAAGGACTTCGCCCGCGTCGGCCTGACCACGCGCGAGGCCTGCGGCAACTCGGTTCGCAACGTGACGGCCACGCCCTATGCCGGCGTGCATCCCAAGGAAGCGTTCGACACCTCCGCCTACGCGCACGAGGTGGCCTACCACCTGATGCGCCACGATCTCACGCAGCACCTGCCGCGCAAGTTCAAGGTGGCCTTCTCGGGCAGCGAGGATGAGGACGGCGGCATCGTCGCCATCCACGACATCGGCGCGGTGGCGACGGTGAAGGACGGTCAGAAGGGCTTTATCCTCTACGGCGGCGGCGGCCTTGGCGCAACGCCGGTGCTGGCGGAGAAAGTTGCCGACTTCATCCCCGCCACGCTCATCATGCCTGCCTGCGAGGCGCTGGTGCTCATCCACCACCACCACTCCAACCGCAAGAACCGCATGCAGGCGCGCATGAAGTTCGTGCTCAAGGACATGGGCACCGAAAAGTTCAAGGCGCGCTTCGAAGAACTCTATGAAGAGCGCAAGAAGCTCTGGCTCGAAGAGCATGGAGAGAACTGGGAGCCCAAGGTGCTCTCAGAGATCGAAGTAAACCTGCCGGCCGAAGAGCCCTACGAGTGGCAGGCCAACGGCGACCCCGAGTTCTACGAGTGGTACCAGATGAACACCATGCCGCAGAAGCAGCAGGGTTACTCGCTGGCCAACCTTCGCCTGGAGCGCGGCGACTTCGACGCCGCCCAGGGTAAGGCACTTGCGGAGCTGTGCCGCAAGTACATGCACGATTCCATCCGCGTGACGCAGGACCAGAACCTGCTCATTCGCGGCGTCAAGACCAAGGACCTCAAGGACCTGCACGCAGGGCTCAAGGCCATCGGCATGGCCAATCCCGGCGCGCTGCGTCTGCGTAACG
>JAGRBM010000595.1 GCA_020434085.1 Chrysiogenia bacterium
ACTCTAGTCTTTTCGGGAGGGCCCTCCCAATCCCAATTTCTCCATTTGTTGTAGGCTTGGGGGCGGAGACCGACGCCGTGCCCAGCGCCCCCAAATCCACGCCGCTGCTGCGCTACCATCGCGTGCTGAGCAAGCACTACGGCCCGCTGGGCTGGTGGCCCGGCGAGACGCCGCTGGAGGTGATGGTCGGCGCGGTGCTGGTGCAGAACACAGCCTGGACCAACGTCGAGAAAGCCATCGCGAACCTCAAGCGCGAGCGACTGCTCTCCCTCAAGAAGCTCCACCAGATCTCCCACGATGAGCTGGCCGCGCTGATCCGCCCGGCCGGCTACTTCAACGTGAAGAGCACGCGGCTCAAGAGCCTTGTTGGCGCCGTGATGGATGACTGGCGCGGCGATCTAAGTAGGATGTTCGCCGCGCCGACGGGCGAGCTGCGCGCCTGGCTGCTCGGCGTCCACGGCGTGGGCAAGGAGACAGCCGATTCCATCCTCTGCTACGCGGCCGGGCACCCGGTCTTCGTCGTCGATGCCTACACTCGCCGGATTCTCTCACGCCACGCCCTGGTCGAAGAGAAGATCAGCTACGACCACCTGCAGGACTTCTGCACGGCGCAGCTCCCTGAGGACCTGGCCACCTACAACGAATTTCACGCCCAGATCGTCCACGTGGGCAAGGATTACTGCCGCAGCAAGCCGCGCTGCGAGGGCTGCCCCCTGGCGCCGTTTCTTCAAACGCCGCCGGCGCGCTAGGATCTCTCCATGCCCGCGCTGCTCACACTGACCACGGACTTTGGAACGGCCGACTCCTACGTCGCCGAGATGAAGGGCGTGCTCATCTCGCGCGGACCTGCCGATCTGCGGCTCGTCAATCTCTCCCACGACATCGCGGCGCACAACGTGCGCGAGGCCGCGCTCTTTCTTCGCAACGCGGCGCCGCGCTTTCCCGCGGGGACCGTGCACCTTGTTGTCGTGGACCCCGGCGTCGGCAGCGCGCGCGCGCCGATCATCGCGCGCATCGGCGGGCAAACCCTCGTCGGCCCCGACAACGGCTGCTTCGGTTTTCTCTACGACGGCAGCGAAGAGGTCTACGCCATCGATCCCGAAAGGATCGGCGCGCCCGAATCGAGCGCCACCTTCCACGGGCGCGACGTCTTTGCACCCGCGGCGGCGCTGCTTGCTTCGGGAAAGGCCCCTGCCGAGCTGGGCGCGCGCATCGACCACTACGAGCACCTGCCCTTTCCGCTCGTGCAGCTCCAGGGCGACGCCATCGACGGCGTGGTGCTACACATCGACCGCTTCGGCAACCTCATCACCAACATCCCCGACCACACCCTGCGCGCTTTCCTGAGCGATGGGGAAACCGATCTCGTCACCACGAAGGTCGCCGCCCTCCGCGTGCGCGGGTTGCGAAACCACTACGCCGAAGTCGAGGTGGGCGAGCCCATCGCGCTCATCGGCTCGTCGGGACTGCTCGAAGTTTCCATGCGGGAGAAATCGGCCGCCGCCTCTTCAGGCGCGCAGCTTGGCGATCCGGTCGTGGTGGTGCGGGACTGACGCTGATACAAGAAGGGCGACGCATGCATCGCCCCTACACAACCGCGGTAATCAACCTGTCGGAAATTGCGCGGTCCCATGCAAGTTCCGGCGGGCTTTGGTGGTTTGGTCTGTCTGAAGGCCGGCGCGATTCGTCTCGTAGGGGCGAGGCATGCCTCGCCCTCCGCCCCCGGCAACGGGTTTACGAACGAACCACGCGCTCTCTGGCGCGGAGTTTCTCGAGCATCTTCTTCGCCCACTCGGGCGAGTTCTCCGACAGCAGCACGTGGGTGTAGAACAGAAGCTGGTTGGCCAGCACGTTGCGCAGGAATCCGTTTTCCTCGTAGCGTCGCGGGCTGGTGTAGAGCGGCTCGTTCACCAGCGCGATGCGCCCGTGATGGCGCGCGCGAACCATGAGGTCGAGATCGGGTAGCAGCGGTCCCTCACGAAAACCCTGTAGCAGCCCGAAGACATCGGCCCGGATGAAGATTCCCTGATCGCCCATGGGAAGCCCCATGGCGCCCGCGCGCCAGTTCGCCGTGCGCGTGATGAAGCGGTAGCGCGCCTTGGCATCGCCGTAGCTCAACCGAAAGCCGCCGCCGGCCACGTGCTCGCTGGCCATCTCCCGCGCGATCGGGACGAAGGGATCGCAGAGCAGGCGCGAGTCGGCGTGCAGGAAAAACAGCACGTCACCGCTCGCCAGCTTGGCGGCCTCGTTGAGCTGCCGGATCACGCCGCCGCGGATTACCTCAAGGCGCACGCCCCCTGCCTGCTCACTTTTTGCCCGCACGATCTCGCGGGTTTCATCATCCGAGCCGCCATCGACGACGATGACTTCATCGGGCGAATAGGCCAGCAGCGAATCGAGCAGCGGCCCGATGTTCGCTTCCTCGTTCTTCGTGGGGATGATGGTCGTGATCTTCATGGTTCGAGCACCCGCGACCGAAATAATCGCAGATCGGACCGGCAAAGAGAACTGAACACGATGTTCAGGCCAGTTCGAGTTCGGCGACTCGAGCCTCCCAGGCCGCTCCATCCCGGTCCAGCAGGGCGCGCACGTTGCGCGGCACCGCCCCGTCGCGCCAGTCCCGCAGGAGCCGGGAGAGATCGGCGGGGCCGTCGACATCGTACCAGCCCTCGACCTCAGCCACGCGCAATCCCGTATCGGCACAACGGGCACGGATTTCCTCGTAGGAATCATCGGTCTCCAGCGGCCTGCCCAGTAACTCGGGCACGCTTTTCTCCAGCCCGATGACCCCGAATCCGTGGGAGGCATCCGGGGAAAAAACCGCCTGCGCGCCGCCGGCCAGCACATCGATCGCCGCGCGAAGCACCCGATCCGGCAGGGTCGGCCCGTCGGAGTTTCGCATCAGCACCGGGGCATAGCCCCGGGCAAAGACCTCGTCGAAGCAGTGTTGCATTCTGGCGGCCAGATCCGCGCCCTTCTGGGAGATGAGCACCGTCCCCCGCGGGGCGAGCTTCTTGAAGTCTTCGCGGCGCTCCTCGGGCCAGAAGCCAAGGACGGCGTCCACATTGTCCAGGGCCACCGCGGCCTCCAGCACGTCGAGCAGCATGGCCCGGTAGAGGGCGCCGGCCTCCTCTGCCGAGAGAAGGGGCATCAGCCGGGTCTTCACCTGTCCGGGCTCGGGCCACTTGGCCATTACGATGAGTGCGGGTTTTCTCTCCATGTCCATACCGCCGAGCCTACCTCCCCGAAAAAGCCCGCGTCCATGTCACAGGCCCGGCGGCTGCCTCGTCTTGGGTGCAGGAGGGCGCTAGGCTCATGGAACTGGAACTCTTGCCCATGCCCGGAGAATTCGACCAGCACCGGCCCATGCTCTTTGCACTGGCCTACCGCATGCTCGGCAGCGCCAGCGACGCCGAAGACATCGTGCAGGAGGCCTGGCTGCGCTGGGAGCGGACTAACAATGTGGAGCGCCCGCGAAGCTGGCTGGCCTCGGTGGTATCGAACCTCTGCATCGATCAGCTCAAGAGCGCGCGCTCCCGGCGCGAGCAGTACGTCGGCCCCTGGCTTCCCGAGCCCCTGGTGATCGACCAGAGCCCGCTCGCCGACGAGAAGACAGAACTGGCCGAATCGGTCTCCATGGCATTTCTCGTCCTGCTCGAATCTCTCTCGCCGCTCGAGCGCGCGGTGTTCCTGCTGCGCGAGGTCTTCGATTACGACTACGCCGAGCTCGCGCAGATTCTGGGGCGCAGTGAAGAGAGCTGCCGCCAGCTTCTGAGCCGCGCGCGCTCGTACCTCAAGGACAAGCGCCCGCGCTTCGAGACCAATGAGCAGGAACAGCAGCAGATCGTCGGCCGGTTTCTGCAGGCGGCCATGTCGGGCGATCTCAAGGGGCTCGAGAGCCTGCTTGCCCAAAACGCCGTTGCGCTCAGCGACGGCGGCGGCAAGCGCCACGCCGCGCGCGTTCCCGTGATCGGAGCGGCAAAGATTGCGAAATTCGTACTCGGCATCGCGCGCGTGAACACCGAGGAACTCGAATATCGCTTCGGCCGGGTCAATCACCAGCCGGCGCTGCTCCTCTACAGCAAGGGCGAACCCTACAGCGTGCAGATGTTCAGCATCGAAAACGGGAAGATCGCCCGCATCCACAGCGTGCTCAATCCCGACAAGCTCCGCGCCATTCCTTCCCTCTAGGTCCGCCCCGAAAAGGAGGCTCACATGGATACCCCCACTCCGCAAATTCAGGAACGAACACTCATCAAGACGCAGGCCATCAGCGGCCTCATCTTCGCCGCCTTCCTCGCCTTGCACCTGACCAACACGCTCACCGCACTCTCGGGCCAGTCGAGCTTCGACGGGGCGATCGCGCTCTTCCGCAAGTTCTACCAGCTCCCGATCATCGAGATCGGCGTCATCGGCGCGGCGCTCGTTCACATGTGGGCGGGTCTGACGCGCGGCCTGCGGAGGCGCCGCCGCGCGAAGGAGCGCGGGGAGGCAAGCGCTGCCAGCCTGCGGGTGCGGCTCCACCGGCTGAGCGGCTACTACCTGCTGCTCGCCTTTGCCGGTCATGTCGCCGCCACGCGGGGGCCGGGACTCTTTTTTGACCTGCCCGCCGACATGAGCTTTCTGACCTACAGCCTCAGCACCTACGGCTGGTTCTTCTACCCCTACTACTTCGGTCTGTTCGCCAGCGGGGCATTCCACCTGGTCAACGGCGCGCTCATTGCGCTGCGCATCGTGAAGGTCCGCGTTCCCAAGCCCCTGCTTGCTACTTCGTCCAAGCCCTTCTGGGCGGCGACCGGCGTGCTTGCCGTTG
>JAGRBM010000596.1 GCA_020434085.1 Chrysiogenia bacterium
AGCGTGAAGTTGATGGCCTCAAGATCCAGATTGGGTTTGAGGCGATAAACGAGCTCTTCGTCGAGCACGAAGTTCTCGGTGTCGAGCACCTGCGCAGCGCCGAGCTTCCAGGTCTGCTCGAATCCCTGAACCTGCTCGTCCATGAATTTCCGCATCCGGGCGGCGTCGCCCGGGGGCAGGTGCTCGAAGAGCCGGGTGTGGTAGTAACGCTCGTCGCCGTCGTCGATCAGACGGGCGAGGCCCTCCAGCGCAAGGAGCACCGCAAGCGCCGCCAGCGCCAGCGTGAGCGCGCGGCCCGTCTTGCTTCGCAGCAGGCGCGGGGGCTGGGATTCTTCGGGCATCGGGCGCAGTGTAGTCGAGCACGTTCACGAGCACGAGCACGCTCACGACGGCAACAACAATTCGAAGGGGTAGGGGCTCGCGGGCATTCTCGCAAGCCGGTGGGTGTCCAGGGTGCCCAGAATGTCGTCAACGTGATCGTGGACGTGCTCGTGCTCGATGCCCGGTTGACCCCGGCGCCAAGGCGGCGCCATATTGCGCGCGTATGCGAGGAGGCTCCCATGTCCGATGAGAGCGGCATTCCCGGAGGTCTGGGAAACCTGTTCCAGCAGGCCCAGCAAATGGCCCAGCAACTCCAGGAAAAACAGAAAAAAGTTGAAGAAGAGCTCGCCGGGAGGACCGTCGAGGCGGCCTCGGGCGGCGGAATGGTCACGGTGACCGTGACGCTCTCTGGGAAAGTCCGCAAGGTCCGCATCGACAAGACCGTTGTCGATCCCGAGGACGTCACCATGCTTGAAGACCTCGTGCAGGCGGCCTTGAATGCCGCGCTTCGCAAGGCCGAAGAAGCCGCCAATGAAGAGCGCTCCAAGCTCGGCGGCGGCCTGGGGCTTCCGGCAGGCCTGAACCTGGGAGACCTGTTCAAGTAATGCCCGCGCCCAAGGACCCCATCGAACGGCTCGTTGCCGAGCTCTCCAAGCTTCCGGGAATCGGCCGAAAGACCGCCACCCGGCTGGCCTTCCATATTCTCAAGGAAGACGCCGAGTATGCGGGCGCGCTCTCGCGGGCGCTGACCGAAGCCAAGGAGCGCGTGGGCTTTTGCGAAAAATGCTTCAACTACGCCGTCGACCCGCTGTGCACGGTGTGCAGCAGCGCCAAGCGCGATCCGGCCATCATCTGCGTGGTCGAGCAGGTGCCTGACCTCATGGCCCTTGAATCGGCCGGGGGCTTTCGCGGGCTCTATCACGTGCTCCACGGCGTCCTCTCACCGCTGGACTCTGTGGGCCCCGAAAAGCTCCGGATCGCCGAGCTCATGCGCCGCCTGGACTCCGGCGAAGTGCGTGAGGTCATCCTGGCCACGGGCACCGGGGTGGAGGGAGAGGCCACAGCCCTCTACCTGGCCGAGGAGATCCGCTCCCGTGACATCGCCGTCTCGCGCATTGCCTACGGGGTCCCCATCGGCGGGGAGCTCGAATACATCGACCGGGCCACACTGACCCGGGCGCTTGAAGGGCGCACCCGAATCGGCTAGTGAACAGGGATTCAGGGTGCCGTCGCTGGTTCAGGGGGAGGACGGGTTGACCTGAAAGCCCGAATTGGTAAAGATTTCCCCCATCTAGACCGAATTTGAAGCCGCTTGATTGTTCGCGGTTGGAGGAGTTTTTTACATGGCCGGCCCAAGCTTCGTGATGTACGAAAGCGAGTTCCATGAGATCGCCGCCGTGATCGAGCGACTCTGCCAGGAGGCGAACTCCAAGGTCGTCTTCCTGGTCGATAAAAACGGTCAGCTCATCGCCAGTGCCGGTGAGACCGAAGACCTCGACACGACCTCCCTTGCCTCGCTGACGGCGGGCAACATTGCCGCCACCGGCGGCCTGGCCAAGCTGCTCGGGGAGAAGGAATTCTCCATCCTCTTCCATGAGGGCGAGCGCGACAACCTGCACATTACGATCATCGCCAGCCGGGTGATCCTTGTGGTGATCTTCGACGAGCGCAGCTCGCTGGGTCTGGTCCGTCTTCGCGTGAAGAAGGCGGGCGAGGAACTGGCGAAGATTTTCGAGCGCCTGGTGCAGAAAGCCGAAGCTGATGGCGGGGCCTCTTCGCCGTTTGCCGAGATTACCGACGACGACATCGACAACCTGTTCAGCGAATAAGCCGGCAGGGTAGAAATCGACCCACGAGACTCAGTAGGGGTGGCTTAACGTGTCTTTCATCAACTATTCGTCACGCGAGATCAACTGCAAGATCGTCTATTACGGACCGGGTCTGTGCGGGAAGACGACGAATCTCCAGTACATCTACACAAAGACAAATCCCGAAGCCAAGGGCAAGATGATCTCGCTCGCCACCGAGACCGAGCGCACGCTGTTCTTCGACTTCCTGCCGCTCTCGCTGGGTGAGATTCGCGGCTTCAAAACCCGTTTTCACCTCTACACCGTTCCCGGTCAGGTCTTCTACGACGCCTCGCGCAAGCTCATCCTCAAGGGCGTGGACGGCGTGGTCTTTGTCGCCGACTCCCAGGTCGAGCGCATGGAAGCCAACATCGAGAGCGTCGAGAACCTCAAGACGAACCTGGCCGAGCAGGGCTACGACATTTCGAAGGTTCCCTACGTCATGCAGTGGAACAAGCGCGACCTGCCCAATGCCGCCCCCGTGGACGAGCTGCAGCGCCTTCTCAATCCGCTACAGGTTCCCAGCTACGAAGCCTGCGCCCAGAGTGGCGAGGGCGTCTTCGAGACCCTCAAGGCCGTCGCCAAGCTGGTCCTCCAGGAGCTCAAGAAGGGCAAGTAGGGCCCGAACATTGTCACGAAGAATTCGGGGGCGGGGCGACTCGCCCCTTTTTCTTTTTGGGCCCCGGTGGGTAACAATTACCGGTGAAAATGAACCCGATTCCCGTCAAGCTCTATTCCGACTTCATTTGCCCGTACTGCTTTATCGGCGAGCGGGTGATTGAGCAGCTTTCTGCCAAATTTCCGATCGACATCGAGTGGACGGGCTACGAGATTCACCCCGAGATTCCCTACGGCGGGATGAGCCTGCATAGCTTCGGCGGGGACTTCATGGACGGTCTGTGGCAGCGCATCGCGCCGCTGGCCGAGTCCTACGGCGTGAAGATCGACCGGCCGAGCGTGGTGGCCAACACGCACCTGGCGCTCGAGGGGGCAGAGTTCGCCCGGGAAGCCGGCAAGGAAGCGCTGGCCAAGTACCGCCGCGGCGTCTTCGACGCCTACTTTCTCGAAGGAAAAGACATCGGCGACCACGCCGTGCTGACCGAGATCGCCGGGAAGGCGGGCCTGGAACGCGCGGCATTTTCCAAAGCCCTCGATGAGGGCACCTTCTTCGACAAGGTGCAGGACAACCGCGAAGAAGCCCTCGACAACCTCGTCACCGGGGTTCCGACGACCGTGATTTTCGGGGCGCGCATCATCGGCGCTCAATCACCCCAGGTGTTTGAGCAGGCCTTCGAACGCGCCCTGGAGGGTAAGCTGGCCCCGGCCGAGTAGGCGGCGCCCCTGGAGATCCTTCTTTGAAAAAGGCATTTGTTCTCGACTCCAACGTGCTTCTTCACGACCCCACGGCCATGTTCCACTTCGGGGACAACCACGTGGTCATCCCCATCACCGTCATTGAGGAAATCGATCGCTTCAAAAAAGAGGTCTCGGACGTCGGGCGCTCCGCGCGCGAAGTATCGCGCCATCTCGATGCCCTGCGTGAGCGGGGCAAGCTCTCCAGCGGCGTGGATCTCGACAGCGGGGGCAAGCTCTGGGTCGCCCTGGCACGCGAGGACTACGGCCTGAGCCTTCCCGAGGACCTGCCCCAGCACAAGGCCGACAACCGCATCCTCTCGGTGGCGCTGGCGCTGCGAGGCGGGACGCTGCTGGACAATCTCAAACCCGAAGAGAAATCCCAGAAGGTCGTGTTCGTTACCAAGGACACGAACCTGCGCATCAAGGCCGACGCCCTGGGACTTGAGGTCATGGACTTTCTGACCGACCGCGTCGACATCGAAGAGCTCTATACCGGTTACCGCGAGCTCTTCGTCGACGCCTCGGTGGTCGATCGCATCTACCAGGACGGCGAGATTTCGCTGCTTCCCGATGAAGAGATCTACCCCAACGAGTGTCTGCTGCTGCGCGACAAGGAAGCGCCCACGCACACCGCGCTCGCGCGCTTTCGCGAGCAGGGAGCCATCAACTGCTACCTGATCCAGCAGCCGCGCGAATCGATCTGGGGGGTGCGCTCGCGCAACAAGGAACAGACCTTTGCGATGGACCTGCTCCTGGACGACAACATCCCGCTCGTCACGCTCGTGGGAAAAGCCGGCACCGGCAAAACGATGCTCGCCCTGGCCGCCGGCTTGTTCAAAACCACCGATCAGCGCCGCTACCAGCGCCTGCTCGTCTCGCGCCCGATCTTTCCGCTGGGGCGTGATCTTGGATTCCTGCCCGGCGACATCGACGACAAGCTCAGCCCGTGGATGAAGCCCATCTTCGACAATCTCGAATTTCTGCTCAGCACTTCGGGCGGGGAGGGCGGCGGCACCGGGCGCCATCATCGCAGCTACCAGGACCTCATCGACCTGGGAATGCTGGAACTCGAACCGCTCTCCTACATTCGCGGCCGAAGCATTCCCAACCAGTTCATGATCATCGACGAGGCACAGAACCTCTCCCCCCATGAGGTAAAGACAATTGTCACGCGCGCCGGGCACCAGACCAAGCTCGTCTTCACGGGCGATCCCTACCAGATCGACAACCCCTACGTGGACTCGGCCTCCAACGGTCTGTCCTGGCTCGTGGAGCGATTCCGCGCCCAGAGCCTGGGCGGCCACGTCACCCTCTACAAGGGCGAGCGCAGCGAGCTGGCAGAGCTGGCGGCAAACATCCTCTAGCAAGTGGAACTTCTCGAAACACTCAGCGAGGCGCTGGCCGACCAGCTCCACGTCCTCTACCAGAACGAATGGTGGAGCGCCGGGCGCACCCGCGAGGAAACCGCGCGGGTGCTCGAAGGCTCGGATCTCACGCTTGGGCTGGTGCAGGAGGGGACTCTCGTGGGGTTCGCGCGCGTCCTCACCGACGGGGTCTTCAAGGCGCTCATCTTCGACGTGATGGTCGCCCCCGAACAGCGCGGCTCGGATCTGGGCCGACGGCTCATCGACGAGATCATCAGCCACCCAAAACTCAGCGGCGTGAAACACTTCGAACTCTACTGCCGGCCCCGCATGGTTCCCTTTTACGAAAAATGGGGCTTCACCAGCAATCTGGGCGAGATTCGCCTCATGCGCCGCGAGGCCTGAGCGCCGCTCACTCCGCATTTTGCATCCGGCGTAATTTCCGGGTCACAATTGGCCATCCCCGGAACCTGCTGAATTGTCGCTGTGGTTGTTGAGAGAAACTCTCCGCCACATGCCGGGGAGAATTCCCGGCGCCGCGCCGGGCACAGAGGCTTTTGCGATGCCCGACAAGAAGACCCGCTTTTTAGATTTGGTAAAAAGCCGCGTGGGCGAGCGCACTGCCGCGCTCACGCGCAAGCACAACTCCTGCGTCGACGTCTCCGTCGGCGCACTCACCCTGGCCGAGCGCTGGCGCACCGACCGGCTTCCCGACGACGCCCAGGCCCTCGACCAGCTCGCCCGCGAGCTCGTCGTGTGGGCACTGCCCAACGGCGAAGAAGGCGCCGCAAAACCCTTTACCGACGCGGATCTGGAATAGTGCGGCGCGTCCTTTTTCTGCTGCTGATTCTTTCTCAGGTCATGGCATTCGCCGGCGTTGCACGCGCCGAAGAAAGGCAATGGGTCTTTTCTCCCAATGATCCATTGCGCGGCGGGGAATTATCTGTAAACAGCTTCTACAGCTATTCAAAAAATCGATTTCCATCTTCTGTAATAGAGGCACATAGCTTCGGCCTGCTTGTTGCGGGCGCACCTCACGATCGCGTCAGCGTTTGGGCGGAACTGCCCTTCAGACAAAAGAGTCTTGAAAGCAAATTTGCTGCCTTAAAATTCAGCGAGTTCGGTGTGGGAGATCTATCGCTTGGCTTAGAGCTGTATGCACTTCGTGAGATCTCGGCGTCAAGTTCATTGGACGTCAGCATATACGCCACCGGGACATTCCCAACCGGTGAGTACAACACGAAAGGTGATGTTTTCTTCACGCCGACAACAGACCCGGAAGTCGTTCAGCCGGGGCGAGATGCTTACGCTTATCGAATTGGTATTTCAGGTGGATACAGAACGGAAGCCTGGAGGGCTGCGTCATCCGTGAGCTACAAGGATTGGGGCAAGTCGAGGATCACTGACTTCGGTGAGGATTTGGTCATAAGTATTGCGGGTGCATTTCAACCTCTCCGCATCGAATCCGGAGCACTGCCTGAACAGGGGGGCGCTGTTACCTTTGGAATGTCTGTAATTGCTTCATCGGATGATCGCTCGAATTGGCTAGGCTACTTCCCACTCGGCGGAGGCGGCTGGTCCGTCTATGCGTCGCCAGGCATCGAATACTTTATTGGAGACTGGGTTTTGGACCTGAACGCCCGTGTGCCACTTCAATACAATTTGACTGGCGGTTACGAGCCTGCAGATTTTTCTCTAGCCTTTGATCTCGGCTGCAGAATTTAGCTACGCCGCCGCACGTTGCAGCAATTTCTGGATCGGCTTCACGAAGGGAAGAAGCTGGGCGAACATGCCGAGCATGTCCCAGTAGTCGGTGTGGCGGTAGCACTTGCCGGCGCCGTTGAATTCCATCCAGCTTACCCCAGGCAGGGTCGCCTTGAACGGCACGAGTGGCACGCGAAAATCCATCTCCCAGCGGATGACGAGCTGGTTCTCTCCCACGGCGTCCGAGATGAGGCGCACCTCGAGTCCCTTCAGGGATTTCTCCATGGACGCGAGCGCCTGGCGGAAGGCGGCAAGCCCCTCGACGCGCTGGATGGGGTCCTGGAAGACGACGGTATCGGCGTAGAGCTCGCCCAACACCCGCTCGCGCAGGTTGTGATCGGAGAGGTTGGCGAACAGGTCGCCGATGGCCTG
>JAGRBM010000597.1 GCA_020434085.1 Chrysiogenia bacterium
ACCTCGCGCTTCGCCCGATTCAGGCGAACGTCGGCCCTTGCGCGGGCCACCTTCGCGCGCAGGGCCTCTGCGGGCGGGCTACGGCCAGCTTCGACGCGGCGACGCACAGCCACTTCGGTCTCGCGCGCAAGGGACGCGGCGTCCTCTTCAAGGCGTGCCCGTTCCTGCGCGGCAAGGCCCGCAACAAAGAGCCGGGTTGCCTGCGCGAAGACATCGAGGCGCTGTTGATCGGCATCGAGGCGCGCGGCTTCGCGCTCATGGCGGGCCACGTCGCTGCGCCCGCTTCGCTTGCCTCCAAGTTCGATGGTCTGACCGAGCGACACCGTGGTTTCGGCACCACCGATGCCTTTGGCCGCGCCCGTTCCGGCAATGTTCTCGACCTCCACGTCGAGTTCGGGGTTAAGAAAAAGCCCCGCCTGCTCAGCACGCCCATCGGCGGCGCGGACCTGCCAGCGTGCCGCTTCGAGCCGGGGGCTTCGCTCTTCCACCAGCCCAAGCACGTCGGCCAGCGAGAGCGCACGTGGTAGTTCCTGCGCGCTCGCCGCCAAAGGCGTGCATACCAGTATCAAAATCAATGAAAACAACCGGATTCGCACCATGACGAATCCTCCTGAACCATGCACCGCAGTCAAGGCGGCGGCCACTGCGCAACTGGGTCGCGCATGAAGTTACGGCTTCGAGAGATCGAAGACGCGAAGAGATATGTTCAGGAGATGCGAATCACGTCCGAAGGACGATGGTGGAGAGTGCAGGCAAGACAGGAGAATGGGAGCGCCGGGGTTGTGGTGCAGCAAGCGCACGGACCGTAGGCTTGAGAAGCGAGGGAACAATCACCGGGGTCGCCACGTTCATACCCAGGTCGTCGCTCACACGCCTGGCGCGCAGTTCCTGTATTGGCAGGGACACGTCGGTGCAGGAGGCGCAGTGTTCGTCGGAAGAGAATCCGGCATGTTCGGCGCGATGCTCGTTGTCACCGCTGTCGAATGCAAGCTGCGAACTTGTGCAGCTTCCGCCACGCATTATTTCCAGCCCGACGTGCCCGTCGGCCTCGAAACACAGCCCCACCCCAACGGTGCCCCCCACGCCGAACAGGACGTAGGCGAAGATGCTTGTAAGGAGCAGGATTCGGTGCGTGTCTTTTAAAATCGTTCGGCTCATTGCAGGATGAAGTCTAAGCGCGGCAGCCAGTATTGTCGAGCCGCCCCCCTTGCGCCCAAAGTGCGCCTGAACCATCAGTTTCAAGCGGCTACCATCGGCCTCTCAAGAGGAATAATAATTACCGAAATCACGCCGATAGCGTCCAATGGTGATCCATAGACTCCCCTGCCCGCCGGCACTTAAAATGACGAGGCACTTTGCGCCGGGCGGATTCAAGCCGGTCCCGGACACCAGGTTTTCAACAGCGCAGGTAACTCAATGTCGGCCGAACCCAAGCACCTGAGCCTCCCGCAAAGGGCCCGCCGCTTCGTGGGTGCCTTCCTGCAGTGGCGCAGCATTCAGGCGCAAATCCGCGATCTCTCGGGCAAGACCGTTCTTGTAACCGGCGGCGCCAGGGGCATCGGCGCAGAAGTGACCCGCGTGCTGGCGCGCTGGAACGCCCACGTGCTGCTGGCCTGCAGGGACGGAGCGCAGGGCGAGAGGCTGCGCGCGGGTATCCTGTCGGAGAATCCCGGTACCCGGATCACGGTGCTCGACACGGCCGACACGGCCGATCTCGAGTCCATGGCGGAACTGGCGCGCAGGGTGAAGGCCGAGCTCAATGGCCGGGCCCTCGATGGCCTCGTCCTCAACGCCGGAATCGCCGGCAGGCGATACGGGCGCAGCAAGCAGGGTTATGAATCCCACGTCGCCACCAATGTGCTCGGGCATCACCTGCTGGCGCTCTCCCTGCTCGAGGATCTGGCCAGGTCCGGCGCGGCGCGCATCGTCTATGTCACCGGCGACATCTACGTCCTGGCCAAAAGCTGCACGCTGGATTTTCAGTATGAAGACAAGCGGGCCAACTACGCCTACGCGCGTTCAAAGCTTGGGGTTTCCTGGAATGCGCGGAGCATGCAGGAGCATGTCGACGCGCAGGGACAATCAATCCAGTGCGTGAGCGTCCATCCCGGCGTCGTCGGCAGCGAACTGATGAAAGGCGGCGAAATAGCCAAGCGGCTGTTTCTCATTACGCCGCAAAAAAGTGCACAGAGCATCGTTTATTCGTTGACCGATGAGGCGGTACGTGGCGGCGACTACATCCACAACGTCCGGGGGAAAATGGCCCTTCCCCCCAACGACCCGGTCCTTCAGGAAGACAAACGCCGGCAGTTCTGGAAAGAATGCAACGAAGCCTGCGCGCCCTACCTGCAGGCGCGGTAAGTCAGATCTCTTTCTCGAAACGCTTGCGGGCGAACTCGACGAAGGACGTCGGCTCGCGGCCAAGCAGCATCCGCAGCACATTGGCATTCCCGATAAAGTCGAAGCGGTCGTACCACTCGTTGACCACCTTGAACACGGACATCTGATGGCGCATGTGCGCCTCGTCGTATTCTCCCAGGATGTACGGCATGGGCTTGTCGTAGTTGTGCGGGAACTGCATCACCTTGAACGGGCGGCCGAAGGCCTCCGAGAGTGCCGCGCCGATGTCATGGGCGCAGAGGTTCTCCCCGCTGCACAGCTCATAGCTCGCGCCGTAGTGCTGCTTGCCCTCGGTCACGACGCGGACCAGCACCTCGGCCACGTCGTCGAGGTCCACGAGGGCCTGGCGCTTGTTCAGGTCCCAGCCGAGCAAAAATACAGAAGACCCGGGAATTGCGCCCACCGAAACCATCTGCATGTAGTCGGCCGGTTGCAGAATCGTGAAATTCAGCCCCGATTCGAGCAATCTCTCCTCGATGTCGCGCTTGATCTCGTGCTGGGGAAGTCCGGTGAGAATCGGGTGCAGCACCGAGCTGAAGACAAAGTGCTCAACACTGGCGCGCCCGGCCTGCTCGATCATGTTGAAGCCCATCTCCCGCTCGCGCGGATGAAACGAGGGACCAACGTGGTAGACGGCGTCGACACCCTCCATCGCCTTAAAGGCGTCTTCAGGACTGCAGGCGTCGCCAATCACAACTTCCTGCGCGCCCAGATCTTTTGGTCCGGGTCCCTCGCGATCGACCCGGCGCATGGCGCGTACCCGGAAACCGGCCTTCGCAAGCTGCGGGATGACCGCGCGTGCCTGGTTGCCGTTACCTGCTGTTACCAGAACCGTTTTGTTGGCGCTTGCCATACCCGTCCCCCTTCATTCCGCCAGGACTTCTCCGCGAGATGCGCCAAGTGTTTCCCACCATGGCTGCTCGCACAACACTCAACCTGCGATGCGCTGATGAAAGGCCTTGAGTTCCTTCTCGATGTCCGGTTCGAGGGCGACACCCGTGCTGTTCAGAAAGCCGGCGAGCATTTCGTAGTGCCCGATCAGCACCACGATCTCGATGAGGAGTTTCTCATCGTAGTGTTTGCCGAGCTCTTGCCATGTCGCATCGGAAATGCAGCGGTCGGCCAGCATTTCGTCACAGGCTGATACCAGTGCACGATCGCGCGGATCGTCGAACGCATCGGGGCCCCTTGATGCCCTGACGATATCCTCGTCACTGAGACCTGCCTTCAGCCCGAGCTCGACATGCTGGCCCCACTCATAACGGCTGCGCGTCACCCACGCGGTCCGCAGAATGATCTTCTCGCGATCGGCGTCACGCAGGCGCCCGTAGGGCATAAACCGGGAAGCAAGCACCAGCCACGCCCAGAAAAGGCGCGGGTTCTTGTTGAAAACCAGGAAGATATTGGGCACCTGCTTGCGTCCGAACCGGGCGGAAATACCCGACATCAGACGAAATACCGCTCCCTGCTCCGAGGGCGGCGGCGGCGCAATGCGCATGCCTCCGGCATCGGCCCAGCCCCCTTCCGGGGCAAGTTCTGTGATTTCCATGATTCGTTCCCTTCGATCCCGGCCCCGCGATGGTGTCACAAAGCCGGGCGAATTTCGAGCCTCCTGGGCCGGGGCTTCCAGAATTTCCCGGATCGGGGTAACATGCACCAGATGAACGGGCTTGCCAGACATCACAGCCGCTTTGCCGCCTTCGTGGCCGCACTGCTGAGCGTTGGCCTGATGGCCTCGACGGGCTTTGCCGCCTGTTGCGGCCATTGCCACGATTCAGCGCCGAAAGCGGCGACGGCGGCCTCGGCCCACGACTGCTGCGCCGGAAAGGGCGAGCCCGCACAGGAGTCACTGCGCGCCGAGTGCGCCGGCTGCCACGCCATGGCGAGCGGCCACGTGGCCACGCTCACCCGGGCGGAGTCTTCCGAGAAGGCCCCGCTTGCCGAGGCCGCGCCGGTCTTTGCAAGCGGATTGAGCATCCCTGCTCCGCAGCTTTCCGCGCATGTTGTCAGCCCGGCGCAGTCGCCACCTGCTTCGCAGGCCAATCATCTCTCCTCCATTGTCCTGATCCTCTGAGTTTCTCTCCGCGATGATCCTTGCGTGGGCGCAGTGCGCTCGCGGTGATCAACGTGCGCGGTTTCTGTGCCGCGCCCCCAATCGCATCGCCTGCGATGCGGAGAGAATCCCATGAAGCGACTTCTATCGCTTGCAAGCGGCGCCCTGCTCGCGCTCCTCGCGCTGGCCGGTCCCGCGACTGCCCAGACGCTGGGGAGCGGCCCGGTCACGCTGAGCGACATCCTGAGTGAGGCCCGGCGCGCCAACCCCGACCTGGAAGCAGCGCGCGCGCGCTACCGCGCCGCCGATGAAGCCGGCGCGCAGGCCTCCGCCTTCCCCGATCCCGAGCTCTCGCTGAGCTGGTCGCCCAAACCCACGCAGACCCGTGCGGGCCCGCTCGACTACCGCGTGGGCATCAAGCAGCGCATTCCCTTCTGGGGCGAGCGCGGCCTGCGCGAGGAGCGCGCCGAGCACATGGCCGGCGCTCTGGAGGCGGCGGCCACTTCCGCGGAGTTCGATCTCGACCTGGAAGTACGCCTGGCTTTCTTCGAGTGGCTCTTTGCGCGCGAAGCGCTCTCCATCAACGAGTCGAACCGCTCGCTGCTCTCGCAGTTTCGGCGCATCGCAGAGCAGCGTTACCGCGCGGGCCTCGTGCCCCAGAGCGATCCGCTCAAGGCGGGCGTGGCGCTGGCGCGGGTTGATGCAGTGGACGCCGGTTTCCGCCGCGCAATCGAGAACACGCGGGCGCGGATCAACGTGCTGCTCAACCGCGCGCCCGATGCGCCGCTTGGAGAGCCGCAGGCCCCGCCGCTTGTCTTCGAGGTCCCCGCGTACGAAGAGCTGGCCCACCGCGCGCTGGAGACGCGGCCCGAGCTGAGCGCCGCGCGCAGCGAAATCGCCGCCAGCGAGTCTGCTCTCGATTTGAGCCGCAAGGACTACTGGCCCGATCTTTCGGTGGGCGCCGACTACGGCGTCGTGAAAGGCGGAACGAATCCGGGCTTTGCCAAGGACGGCGACGACATCGTCAGCGTGATGGTGGGACTCAACGTGCCCATCCAGGTGGGGCGCCGCAGCGCCGCTGTGAGCGAGCGCAGCGCGGGCCTTGCCGCCGCGCAGGCCAGAGCGCAGGGACTCTCCCGGCACGTGCAGCTCGAAGTGCACGAGCACTACACCCGCCTCGCCGAGATGCGCGAGGTGCTCGCCCTTTATCGCGAGCGCATCATCCCGACGGTGCAGCTCGAACTCGACGCCACGCGCCTGGCCTACTCGGGCGCAAAGGCCAGCTTTCTCGAACTGCTCGACAGCGAGCGGTCCCTCGAAGAAGTCCTCATGGAACAGGCGCGCGCGTTGCGCGATTACCGCCAGAGTCACGCGCGTCTGCAACGCGCAGTGGGCGCCCCGATTGAAGGTGCCCCCGAAGGGAGCGGGCAATGAACACGCTTCGCCACGCAACGATCTTTCTGACACTTACCGCCCTCTTGCTGGGCACCGGCGGATGCGAGGACAAGTCCGACTGGCAGGAATTTGAGGCCGGGGGCTACACCCTGCAGGCACACCTCGATCCCGACCCACCCATCGTTGGAGAGAATGCGCTCAGGCTCCGCGTCCTCGATCCTGCCGGCAAGCGTGTCGAAGGCGCCCACGTCGGCGCGCGCGCCTACATGCCGGCCATGGGGGCAATGCCCGCCATGGAAGCCAGGGGCGCGGCCGATGATTCGGGCGGCGGCAACTATCACCCGAGCTTCAACCTCTCGATGAGCGGCAACTGGGACCTCACGGTGCGGGTCGAGAAAGACGGCGCCGAGCTCGCGCGTTTCTCCCTGCTCGTTGCGCCCCCGCGTCCCGGGCTCGTCGATGCCAATGCTGGCAGCGATGACATGGGAACGATGGACGGCAGCGGCGAGCACCTGCGCGTGCCAATGGCGCGCCAGCAGCTCATCGGCGTGAAGACGACGCTGGTGGAACGCCGCGCGCTCAGCCGCTCGATCCGTACCGTTGGCCGTGTCGAGGTGGACGAGAGCCGCCTCTGGCACGTCTCCCTGAAATTCAGCGGATGGATCGAAAAGCTCTTCGTGAGCTTCACCAATGCCTTCGTCAAAAAGGGCGATCCGCTCTTCACGCTCTATTCCCAGGAACTGCTGGTCACGCAGCAGGAGTACCTCGACGCCCTGGCCGCACAGAAGTCCGGCGGCTCCGAATCACTCGTGCGCGCCGCGCGCGACCGCTTGCGCCTGTGGGACCTGACCGACAACCAGATCCGCGAACTCGCCAGGCGCGGCACCGCCAACAAGGACCTCACCGTCTACTCGCCGGCAACGGGCTACGTTGTGGAGAAGCAGGCCGTCGAAGGCCATCGCGTCGAGCCGGGCAAACGCCTCTACGAGATCGCCGATCTCTCCTCGGTGTGGGTTATCGCCGACCTTTACGAGTATGAGGCCTCGCTCATGCAGCCCGGTCTCGCGGCCTTCGTGGAAAACCCCTATCAACGCGGCGCCATTCGCGAGGGCAAAGTCGACTACGTCTACCCGCAAATCGATATGCACACCCGCACGCTGCCCGTGCGGCTCGTATTCGAAAACGAAAACCTCGCGCTCAAACCCGGGATGTTCGTCGACGTCACCATCGACGTGCCCCTGGGCGAGCAGGTGGCTGTTCCCTTCGCGGCGATCCTTTATTCGGGTGAGCACCGCTACGTCTTCGTCGACCACGGCGGCGGCAACCTCGAACCGCGCGAGGTGCACGTCGGACAGCGCGCCGACGATTACTACGTCGTGCTCTCGGGTCTCGAAGCCGGCGAACGCGTCGTGACTTCCGGCAACTTCCTGATCAGCTCCGAGGCGCAGCTCAAGAGCGCGCTGCCCAAGTGGGAAGGTGAGGCCCCCGTACCGGCAGGCGCACCCAGCCCCCACCAGCACCACGGGCATGGAGGACATGAGCAATGATTGCCAAGCTCATCGCCCTGTGCGCCCGCAACCGCGTGGCGACGATCCTCATCGTCGCGGCGCTCTCGGGCTGGGGTTACTGGTCGGCCAAAAATGCGCCGCTCGATGCCCTTCCCGATCTCTCGGACGTGCAGGTCATCGTACTGACCGAGTGGCCCGGTCGCAGCCCCGACCTGGTTGAAGACCAGATCACCTTCCCGCTCACCACGACGCTGATGGCCGCGCCGAAGGTGGAATTCGTGCGCGGGCAGACCTTCTTCGGTCTATCTTTCGTGAACGTCGTTTTCGAGGACGGCACCGACATGTACTGGGCGCGAAGTCGCGTCCTCGAATACCTCACTTCCGTCGCCGGAGACCTGCCCGCGGGCGTAACCCCGACGCTGGGGCCCGATGCCACGGGTGTGGGCTGGGTCTTTCAGTACGCTCTTGTGGACAAGAGCGGTGGTCACGACCTGCAGGAGCTGCGCTCCATCCAGGACTGGAACGTGCGCTATGCGCTGCAGTCGGTAAAGGGCGTCGCCGAGGTTGCCGGCGTGGGCGGTTTCGTCAAGCAGTATCAGATCCAGATCGATCCCAATCGCCTCAACGCCTTCGGGCTCTCCCTCAAGAAGGTGATCGACGCCGTGCGCGACTCGAATAACGATGTGGGCGGGCGCGTGCTGGAGATCGCCGGGACAGAGAACTTCGTGCGTGGGCGCGGCTACGTCAGGAGCGTCGCAGACCTCGAGAACGTGCCCGTCGGCACCAGCGAACGTGGCACCCCGATTTTCGTGCGTGACCTGGGAGAGGTGCACCTGGGCCCCGACCTGCGCCGCGGAGCGGTGGAGCTCGATGGCGAGGGAGAAGTCGTGGGCGGCATCGTCGTCATGCGCTACGGTGAGAACGCGCTCGAAGTCATCAACGCCGTCAAGGACCGTCTCGAGGAAGTCCGCCGCAGCCTTCCCGAGGGGGTCGAGATTGTCGTCACCTATGATCGCTCGGGGCTGATCGAGGATTCGGTCGCGACAATTTCCGACGCGCTCATTCAGGCGATGGTCGTGGTGAGCCTCGTCATCGTGTTCTTTCTCTTCCATGTCCGCAGCGCGCTGGTGGCGATCATCATGCTACCCATGGCCGTTCTGCTTTCCTTTATCCCGATGCTCTACCAGCACCTGACCATCAACATCATGTCCCTGGGCGGCATCATCGTCGCACTCGGTGACATGGTGGATGCGAGCATCGTGCTCATCGAGAACATGCACAAACGCCTCGAGGAATACGACGCCAAGGGCGAGAAGGGCTCGCGCAGCCAGGCTCTCATCGAGGCGATGCAGGAAGTGGGACCCTCGGTTTTCTACTCCCTGCTCGTCATCACCGTCGCGTTCATTCCAATCTTCACGCTCACCGGCACCGAGGGACGTCTGTTCCGCCCGCTTGGCTTCACCAAGACCTACTCCCTTGGATTTGCCGCGCTGCTGGGCGTCACGCTGGTTCCAGCCCTGGCCATGTATCTGATTCGCGGGCGGATTCCCAAAGAGCAGAGCCACCCGGTCACCCGCTGGGTCTCGGCCCTTTATGCCCCCGTCGTGCGCATGGCCGTGCGCTGGCGCAAGAGCGTCATCGCCATTGCCGTCGTCACCGCAGTCGTGACGGTGCCTGCGTACCTGGACCTGGGAAGCGAGTTCATGCCACCCCTCAACGAGGGCAGCATTCTCTACATGCCCACAGCGGTTCCGGGTATGAGCATCGACTCGGCAACGGACCTGCTTCACCGCATGAACCGCGAGCTCAAGAAATTTCCCGAGGTCGAGCACGTCTTCGGAAAGGTCGGGCGCGCGCGCTCGGCCACCGACCCGGCGCCGCTCTCCATGATCGAGACAGTCATCACCCTCAAACCCAAGGACCAGTGGCGCGCGGGCCTTACCTGGGACGACCTCGTTGCCGAGATGGATCGCAAGGTGCAGGTCCCGGGCATGCCCAATCTCTGGTGGATGCCGATCCAGACCCGTACGGAGATGCTCGCCACCGGCATCCGCAGCAACCTGGGACTCAAAATCCTCGGCCCCGATTTGAAGGAGATCGAGAAAGTCGGGCTCAAGATCGAGGAGACCCTGGCAGGACTTCCCGGCACGCGCAGCGCCTTTGCCGAGCGCGTGACCGGCGGCTACTTCATCGACTTCGATATTCGCAGGGAAGCGGCCGCGCGCTACGGGCTCACCGTCGGTGATGTCGAGCGCGTCATCGAGACCGGCATCGGCGGCATGAATATCACAACCACCGTCGAGGGGCGCGAACGCTATCCGGTCAATGTGCGCTACGCCCGCGACTACCGCAGTGACCTCGATGCGCTGGGCCGCGTGCTGGTGGCCACCCCGACGGGCGCACAGATTCCGCTGGCGCAGCTCGCCGACATCCGCACGGTTACGGGCGCGCCGCTTATTCGCGATGAGAACGGCCAGCTCGCCGGCTACGTCTTTGTCGATGTTGACGCGAGCATATCCATCGGCGAGTACGTTCAGCGCGCACGCGACGCTGTCCATTCCAAGGTCGACCTGCCGCCGGGCTACCGCCTCGAATGGGGCGGCCAGTATCGCTACCTCGAGCATGCGCGCGACCGGCTCCAGGTGATCGTGCCGCTCACCCTATTGCTCGTATTCATCCTGATCTACTTCAACTTCGGCAACTTCGCCGAGACCCTCATCGTCCTGCTCGCCGTTCCCTTCGCGCTGGTCGGAGCGGTCTGGCTGATGTGGGCGATGGACTACAACCTGAGCGTGGCTGTCTGGGTGGGCATGATCGCGCTCGCCGGCCTGGGCGCCCAGATGGGGATCGTGATGATGCTCTATCTGGACCTGGCATGGGCGCGGCATGAAAAGGACGGCCGTCTCACGAACACACGTGACATGGAAGATGCCATTGTCGAGGGCTCGGCCGGGCGCATTCGGCCCATCATGATGACCGTGGCAACCGACCTGCTGGCGCTCGTTCCCGTCATGTGGGCCACCGGCACCGGTGCCGAGGTAATGAAGCGCATCGCTGCTCCCATGTTCGGCGGCCTGCTCACGGCGGCAATCCTGACGCTGGTGGTCTACCCGGCCATCTTCGCGGTCTGGAAGGGTCGGGCGCTGGCCGACAGTCCCGAGGCGGCCTGAGCCGGGACGAGTGCAGCTTTCCCCGCACTCGTCTACTCTCGGGGCATGGCGAGCGAGGCAAGCAACCTTCAGTATGCAGTGCGCCCGCGCGTGCTGGCCCGCCACCTGGGAACGGTGGCGATGATCCTGGCCGCGT